>QMPG01000579.1 GCA_003648455.1 Bacteroidota bacterium | reverse complement strand
AAGAGGGATTTGCCACTTTTGAGTTGTTCTAAAGCTTTCTTGAAGCTTTTCATTGTTTTCTATGTCCATAATACGTTTATACGTGTTGGACAGAGTTTAGTTTACACCCTCTTAATTCTCTTCTGTGTAAAAAAGAATAAAGTAGTTTCAATATATTAAAGTATAAATGGACTATCATATTTCTTGTTTTTAATATTGCCTAACGGTTTGGCTATGCGTAGTGCGGGTTCTCGAAGCACCTTGCTTTCAATTTACTGCTAATTTTTTTTACTTGCATAATCTTTCAATTTACAATGAACCCCGCATTACGTATAGCCTTTGTTAGCGTTTTGTGCTTCAATAATTCTTACGAATACTTATTGCTTCTTCTATCCAGTTTTCTAAATTATTTTTTATCGAATTATATGCGTCAGAAGAATTAGGGTTGTAACACTTTACTACGCTTGAAAGTTTCTTTTTTCCACTATTCAAAGTAAAGCTGTCGAATGGATTAGCACCCTGCTTACTTTTACCATTATTTGGACACTTTATATTATGAATGTAAATACCCAAAACTCCCTTACCTTCATTCCAAGCTTTCTCTATTTCGTATTTAACCCATTTTCTTTTTGAAGTCTCCTCTCCAACCATAACAATAACACAACTTCTGTAATTCATATTATCGTCAATCCATTTTTTAATTCCTGCATCCCCCTTTTTCTTGACTTCTTCCCAGTCATTTGCCGAAACGGGTTTATTATCTTCTAATGCTCCAATACTTCTGATTTGCGAAACACGTAAAACATCATTTTTGAAATGAAAACTGTAAAACACTTGCCTTTTTTCTGCCATAATTTTAACCTTTAATTAAGTAAACAATCTTTATATGTTAGTATTAAACCTATTATTAGCAAAAGGAGAATAATTGAAAAATATAGCCACTTAATGGTTGGTGAAAAAAACACATTCCAATAAGAAAATTGAACATCTATCTCCTTTGTATACTTCTGAATAGGCATCTCGTAAGGTTTAATTTCTATTTTATCCTTCAACCCTGTAACATCATTATACACACCCCTGAACTTCCTTTCTTGTTGAAGGTAATAACTGTCAAGAAACCAAAAAAGCAATACAGGTGGAATACCTAAAAAAATGAAATATTCATTTTTTGTAGAAGCATAAATTGCCATTAACGCAGTTACAATAGTAATTGCTAAACCTTTAATTTGAAAAGAATTAGTATTCATCCTTGTAATGATGTTTTGAATAAATTCTAAATGTTGTCTTTTATCTTCTTCCATTGTTTTACCTATATTTAATTATGAAGAAATTACTCACATTCATACTTTGCAGATTCTGCTTCACTTTTTGCATCATCAATTGCATTATATGCTTTCTTTAAATATTTTAATATATCATCAACATAGTATTTCATATCTTCTAAATTATCTGAAGATAGAGCATCATCAATATAGCGATATGCTTTTTTTGCATAGGTATAAGCATCATCTGAATTTGATTCTGCATCGCTTGAATAGGATTCCCCGTCACTGCAACCGCAATCACTTGCATATGAATATGCGTCACTTGCATCAGATTCAGCATCCTCCGCATAACTTTTACCTTTTTTACAATAAGTTTGTGCTGTCTCTAATGCTTCTTTTAATTCGTTAAAATTATCGCTATACTCAACATAATCTACCTTTTTAAAAGCTTTCCGCAGGTATTTATAACTATCTTCTGCATTTGAAATACATTCGTCAATTTCATAAATCATATCATCACATTGTGCGAATACTTTTGAAATACTTATTATTAAAATACCAATTAATACTAATTTTTTCATATGACTTCTTTATTAAATATTTGTAAATTTAATCTCGTTATTTTCTGTCTTGGCATAAACGCTAACGTGCAGGGCTATGCTGCGTGCCGCTTTATATTGTTTAATTTTCCTATTATCAAATATGTTTCATTAATGCTTAATCACTTTATATACAATTAATTGCGGCATGCAGTATAGCCGGTGTTGTGCAAAGTTTTTTATTCTTTTTCTTTTCGTTTTTTCTTTCTGTAACTAATATTATGTTTGTCCAAATATTCATATAATTCACCAGATTCAATAACTCCAAAGGCAGCACTTTTAGCTTCATCTAAACTTTCATATTTCCTTGAACTTTTTAAGTTATGAATTGTCAGATAATAATAATTTTTAACTTCTTCAATCTCAATATCAAACAAGGATTGCCTTATCTTGTATTTGCCATCTGAAAACTTCCATCTTTTTGATTTAAGGAATCTTGATTTTCTCCCTTTAAATCTTTGTTGGCTTTCTCTTTTATTTGAAGCTATTTCTGTATCAGTTAGATTATCACAACATAAAGTCCCAACATCCATGTATCCCCAATCTTTATGATAGACAACAAAAACATATCTTATTGCTGCTCCACAGTTTTCACATGTCCCAATTAAATCTTCTAAGTCATCATCTCCTACATATTCCCATCCAAATTTTGGTTTTATAATTCCATGTTCAGCAGCATGACACCCTTTACAAATTGTTTGGCATTTATCTAAACCATATTCCCAAGGAAGTTTTCCTTTGATATATTCTTTATGATGTACTTGTAGTGTTACTTCTTCACTTGTTCTACCGCAAATAGTACATTTATAACCATCAGCCTCAATGACATTGTCCCTAAATTCTTTCCACTCTTTTTTAGTGTAAAGTGTCATAATCTAAATTATTTATTATCAGGTCATGTTTGTCTTTCCTAAAATTTTGCACAACGGTTTGAATATGGTGCGTTTGGCATTTTAACACTCCAAATTTTCAATTTACTACTATATTTATTTATTGCTATCATCTTTATTTTCAGCACTATTTGCCAAATGCACTATATTTTTTGTTGGGTGCTGGCTTTTTCTAATTCAATACTTTTTTTCATATCCAGAAAACAAATCATTAATTTTTT
>QMPG01000578.1 GCA_003648455.1 Bacteroidota bacterium | reverse complement strand
TTATTATATGACTAATGATTCTGCTGGTTATTATCAATTTGTTATTAGTTTCGAGTGTAATAGATCAAGAGCAACTGTTTCTAAATTTTCACAATCATTATATATTGATAGAGGTCTTGTAGCTTCCGTACAAACTATTTCAAACAATTCATCAGTAGTAAATATTTATCCTAATCCTGTAAACAATACAGCATCTGTAAATATTAAAGCAACACAATCGGCAGAAGCACAAATGACAATAATAGCTGTTACAGGTCAGGTAATTTCTACACAAATAGTTTCATTAAATGCAGGACAAAATACAGTAAATATTAACACTGCATCTTTAGAAAAAGGAACATATATTTTAAGATTAACACAAAATCAACAAGTGACTATAAAGCGTTTCATTAAGTAAGTTTCTATAAATTCTCAAAAGTAATTAATGAAAAAATGGCTGCCCGAAAAGGTGGTCATTTTTTTCTTCTTTTCGAAAAACAATCTTCGATTGTAATTTAAAATTGAGAATTAAAAAGTCTCTACATTTATAGTTTCTTTTCTATAATCTTCGGTAGCGAAGGTATTTGGATTTGGTTAGAATGGGTTAGCTCAATACATATTTTAGTTTTTTAATCATTATATTATGTTTGCTTAGATTTGTTTCTTTAAGTTTATTAATATTAATCAATTTCCATTGTATAGCGGGTAAATCTTGTAATATAGGTATTGAAAATAGTTCCCATTTAGGCTTTCCCATTTCAAAACTTAAAATAAATTCTTTATCATCAGAACTTAATTTATTTTTTATAATTTCTATTAATTCATTTCTTGTATTAATATAATCATCGTAAGAAAATTCAACACTTGTCATTCCTGCAAATTGTGTTTTAAATGCTAATCTCTGGTCTTTTAATATTGGGGATATTAACTCAGATATAGGTTTGTAATGACTGATTAAACCAACTTTAAAACCTTGCCAAATCTCGTCATTAAAACCTTCGTTATCAAATAAGAGCCGAATATCAAAAATATCTCGTGGATGTTGTCTATCAACAGCAGCACATATTTTCCCTCCATATAATTCTGCCATAGAAACAACATTTATTGCCGCAAATTTATCAAATTCATCTTGAACTAAATCTGTTACTTGCATTAGTCTAGTAGGAAACACATTTCCTCTTGTAATGGTATTAACTTCAATTTTTATTTGTGCATTTTGTCCTTGACAATTTAATTTAACATCAGTTCCGCCATTTAAAGAAACTGTACTAACTTTTAGATTCGGAATATTATTTTCAAGTTCTATTTTAATTTTGCTTAACCCTTCTTGAATATTATTTAAAGCATCTATTCTTGTATCGAGTGGTAAATATGTTAAATCTACATCAACAGATAAACGTGGCATATCTCTAACAAAAAGATTAATAGCAGTTCCTCCTTTCAACGCAAAATTCTTTTCTTTTGCAACGTATGGTAGTACTTGTAATAATAATTCTACTTGATTCTTATATTCTTCTTTAATCATAGTTCTATTAGTTCTTTCGGTATTGATATTTTATATTTTGAATTATAAACAGCGTTTTTCCCTATCATTCTTTTTCCATTTCCTAAATTTATATTTTTTACATCCAAAAATTGAAACCAAACGTGATTAGACTTTTCGGCCATAAATAAGAATAAACGCTTAACTTTTACTGAATTACATTTTTGCAATAATTCTGTTACAAGTTTTGGTTTTAAATTTACAAGACCTTCGAATATATGATAACATTCCACCAAATCAACTTGTGTTGGAGCTAAATATAAACATTCCATTATAGCACGTTCTGGACTTGAAACTGTTATTTTGATTTGCTTTATTTCTATTTCTTTTAAACCTAAGTTATCAGGTAAAAAAGATGTTTTTTTATGAAGAATATTTACGCCCCAATTATAATCAGTAAACCATTTAGGTAATTTGTTTTGTAAAGGCGAAAATAATTGTAAAGTTTCTTTTTCAAAACGGAAATAATGACTAAAACCTTGTTGTGCTAATGCAGATAGACCGCCTAAATAAACCTTTGTTTCTGTTTGCTTTTGTATGGCGTTTATAGCTCCTTGCCATTCTATTTTATCTTTAGGCTTTTTATATGCACCCCGACCTAATTGTTCTAGCCAGCCAGAATTCAAATAATATCTTTGCAAATCTCTTGATATACCATGCCTTTCTAGCCAAGAACTAGATACAATGGTTCCTGGTCGCAATAAGTCAGATAATATTCTTAAATATGTTTTGCTTTGCGTAGTCATACTACTTAAGTTTTTACAAAAATAAGAAATATTCTGTAATAAAAGCAAGTCTATTCTTAGGTAAATATGATTTTAAGTAAGTTAGGCCACTTATATTGTAATAAATTTAAGTTTGGCATTTACACAAATATAAGCATTATATTTTGCATTACAAATGCTGTAAAATACTAAAGCGTAGAAAAATTCTACGCTTAGTCTACGGATTTATTCTTTTATTCTATGCCTAGTGGGGGAATTGAAAATCAAGAGTTTAGAAATCATAATTAATTGGTGTTTTTATAAACCACACGAAAGGATTCGTGCGGTAGCGGGGCTTACAGCCCTGCAGCCCACAAATGACTAACAAATAAACTTCACAAAAAACCAAAAGCCTCAGAGAATTCTGGGGCTTTTGTATGTTTTACTTAACTTTCTTCAACTTCCTTATTTTAGACGGTTTACGGCTACTATGTATAATGCCAAGAATTAGAATTTGTAAGTCTTTGACTTTAAAAATAATTGTCCAACTAGAGCAAATAGCTCTGCGGTAAATATTTGTTTTGGTAGGTAGTTCTTCGCAAATCTGAAATATTAATGGGTTAAGTTCAATCTTATCTATGGTGTCAAAAATCATATCCCCAGCTGCCGCACGAAGAACTAAGCCGCTACCGCGTCGATTCCATCGCGTGGTGCTAAATAGCAAGTAAAAC
>QMPG01000577.1 GCA_003648455.1 Bacteroidota bacterium | reverse complement strand
TGCCTTGTTTAATTGTAGAGTTTTGATTCTGTGCACTTGCGGTTAACGGTTTGGCTATGCGTAGTTTGGGATTATGAAACGATTAATTTTCAATTTACCATTAATTTTACTTAATGCTATAAATCTCAATAATAGCACTTTACCCAAATTACGTATAGCCTTTGTTGGCAACAGTTATTATTTAATTTGTCCCATAGTTTTAAAATTAAAAACTTGATTAATATATGGTAAGCGATTGTAATGTCTAGCTATTGAATCGGATTTAAGTTCAGCGATTTTTTCAATATTCTGCTTCAATTTTTCAATTGAACTTACATCAAATAGAGGTTTCAATTTTTCAAAATGTCGTTTTGATATAAGTTTTTCTAAGAGTGGTAGATGATTTAATCTGTAGACTGACAGGTATGGCCACCAATTA
This sequence comes from Bacteroidota bacterium, assembly GCA_003648455.1. Next base: position 2,540 of record QMPG01000577.1, on the reverse strand, counting down.
TTCCAGTAGAAGCTATTATCTTTTTTGATTTGCAATATGGAAATATAATAAAGTAATGAATCGCATTCTTTTAAAAATTCAAATGAAATCGAAGGAATGTCAGCCCGCTGTTTAACTGTGTCAGCAACGACACTCATACGTCTCATTTGAAGTCTTTCATTCCTGAATTTTTCAAGTGACTCAACGTATTGGTTAAAGTAAGTAAAATAAAAGGTCTCTGTTTTCTGTATTTCCGAGTTGTAGAAAATATAGGCATTATGAAGCACAGCTCCTAATTCAATAAACTTTGATTTTTGAATCATTATAGCAGTCAAATACAAAAAAAGTTCATAATAAAAAAACCGATAGTGGTCAATTTTTAGGTTTCCGTGAGTATGTGATGGAAAAGAATTGGCTTCTTGAGTAGAAATAAACTCAAGTAATTTTTCTAAGAATTCAATAAATCTATCGGAATTAAACTCGTAGGAATATGTTAGTAATATATCAAGGAAATTAATGAAGTCATTCCTTAAACTTTTAATATCTTCAATTTTTTTTAAAACAACTTCATCCACATTATCACTAGGTTTTAACTCATCCTTTGTGATTTCAAAATCCTTTAATGCCTCTATAAATGTTGAATAGTAGTCATCTATGAATACCTGAGAGTTTCTTTTTTCATTCTTTAAAGCATTTTCGATTACTTTCACCTTATGGCTAGTCCTAAGTGTTGTTGGTTCTTCCTCTGTTAAATAGGCAGGAATTGTACCAAGAGGTGGTCGTTTGCTTGCTGGCTTGTCATAGATGTTTCGGAGTAGTTTCTCATATTCATCCTCAAATATGTTATCCGAACTCAGGTCTATGTAAATTCTTGATTTGATGAATGTAGGCACAAAAGCTTTTTCATTGCTGTCTTTTTCAAAAATAACCGGAATGAATTTCTTTTGATCAGCTTGATTGTATATTTCGTCTGATATTATTAGGCTTTCGACACCTACACCACCTTTTTTTTTATTAGCTTTTTCCGAATAATCTTTATTGCAAATGATTAATACTCTTCTTATATCGGAATTGTTGACCATTTGTTCCATAAACTGATACTTGTCTTGTCCTTCGCCCAAGTCCCATTCATCAATAATTACATGAACACTGTCATTAGCTAATCGCTTTGCTAATTCCAAAGCTTTTTGTTTGTTTGATATTGGTTTCCAGCTGTAAGATATAAATACTTTCGGTGTGTCTAATGTTGCTGTCATGTTCTGGTTTTTAATTGTTGCCAACGGTTTGGCTATGCCCAGTAGCCTTTAATTATGGACTATTTTTCTAAGTATTTCTAATGTTTAAATTTACAATTATTTTCCTTACGAAGCACAAAACTAGGCTATTGGGTATGAGCCTTTGTTAGCAGCCGTAATTATTTTATATCATAGTTTTTTGTCTCGATTAACTTATTCTTTGTCTTTGTATATTCTATGATTGTGTATTTTGGTTCAAATTGTTCTGGTGGATTGCGAAGTCTGATTTTCATAAAATGCACTTCGTTCTTTTTATGCTTAATTTCAATTGTTTCAACATAACTGTCATAAAATGGTCCAATAGTGTCTGTTATTAATTTCAAATTTGGATTCAGTATTAGTATGTAATTGTATTCATTCTTTTTATTTGGGATTGTGCTAACATTGACCGCAGTAATCGATTCTGAAAATTTTACTGTGGGGTAATATGACCAGTGACCGTCTTTCATCGTTTTTTCATCATAGTAAACAGTTATCATTCCGAAATTTGATTGTTCTAAAAATTCAGTTAGGTTTACATTAATCGTGTCATGGATTCCTGAGAATTTTATTTCTTGCCCCGAAATATTTGTTAATTGTAATGATAAAAATAATAGTGTAAGGATTCTCATTTTCTATTTCAAGTTTTGTTATATGTTAGTCGTTATTTTGTTCTTTCATTTGTAACCTTGGATATTATTTCGTTTCCGCATTTAAGACATTTACCAGAAATTAAAACCTTGTGTTTCTCACTATATTCTTTTGGGTTACTCATTCCTAAATCTGCTTTGTTGCATTGATTGCACCAAGTATTCTGTAGCATCCATTCTTTTTCTTCCTCTTCTCGTTGGTAAAATTTGTTCTCTATAAACTCAAGAGTAAATATCTCAAGTATTGTGCTTAGTTTGCTTGGATCCCCGACTCCCATGAATAAATTATCATTTGCTTTTATTTTAATCCAATCAGAATCTCCGTTTTCAATTTCTAATATAAATTTTGTGTTTTCAAACTCGGTATCAATTAAATTTACTAAAACACTCCATCCAGGATTATCTAATGTGTCGATTTTAATTCCATTTTGATGTTCCCAGTCTAAATTGCAATGATTTAAATACCAATTTTGTATTTTATCTATAGTTGATTTCACGGCTTTCTGTTTTATGGCTGCTAACGGTTTGAATATGGTGCGTGCCGCACTTTATTCAATATTTTTCTTTGATTTCACTAATGTTCAAATTTACTAATTCTTTTTCTGTGAAAAAGAAACTGCGGCATGCACTATATTTG
>QMPG01000576.1 GCA_003648455.1 Bacteroidota bacterium | reverse complement strand
TAGAAGTGAAAAATAAAATTGATTCATTAACAGCTAAGAAAGTTTGGTTAGCTCCACTTGCCGGTATAACAGATAAAACTTTTCGTACCATCTGTAAAGAATGTGGAGCAGATGTTGTTGTCAGCGAGATGATCAGTGCTGATGGTTTAATATACAATCTGAACCGAAGTATTCAATATGCTTATTTCAATGAAGAACAACGCCCTTTTGGAATACAATTATTCGGTTCTGAACCTTATATTATGGCAAAGGCAACCGAGATAATCCTTGAAAAGAAACCGGATTTTATTGATTTGAATATGGGCTGTCCTGTCAAAAAGGTTACAAAAAGAGGTGCCGGTTGTGCCTTAATGAGAACTCCAAGTAAAGCTAAAAAAATTGTGCTGGAAGTTAAATCTGTTTTAAAAGGAACGAAAATACCGCTTTCGATAAAAATTCGTTCTGGATGGAATAAGAATAATGCTATTTCTTTCTCCAAAATATTAGAAGATGCTGGGGCAGAAATGATTTGCATTCATCCTCGAACTAAGATACAGATGTTCTCAGGAAATAGTGATTGGAACATAATTAGAGAATTGAAAAATCAAGTTTCTATTCCAATTATTGGAAATGGAGATATCAGAAATGCTCTCGATGGGAAAAAAATGTTTAATTTTACAGGTTGTAATTCTATTATGCTTGGCAGAGGAATTTTAGGTAAACCTTGGTTATTTACTGAGATTAAAGAACTTATATTGTTCAATAAAATCATTCATTTATCTTATTCAGAGAAATTAAATATTATAGAACATCATTTTAATCTCGATTTGAAAGATAAAGGTGAAGGAATCAGTCTAAGAGAAATGAGAAAACATTTTTCATATTATACAAAAGGGATTAAAGGAGGAGCAAAAATTCGTAATTTTATTAACAATAGTTTAAATTCCAATAGTATAATGGAAACAATTAGAGCATTATTTTTAAATGAAGAAAAAATACAAATTAGTATTAATTAAGAATTAAGCTTATGAATAAGATTGAAAATATTTTATTGCAAACAAAGTTTATACAGAATAAGAACTGGTTAAAAGCAGTTAATATCTTGAAAGAAGCTATTAATAAATATCCTCAGGAGAAAATGCTTTATAAAAATTTAGCGGATATTTATTCCAAACAAAAATTATACAGGAAAGCTATTGAAAATTACCAATATGCACTTTTTATTGATGTAAATGATGAAAATATTAACTATTTGATTGGGAATTGTTTTTTATCTTTAAAGGAACCACGATTAGCTATTGATTATTATAACAAAGTTAAAATTACTTTTCCGGAATTACTTTATAATAAAGCAGTTGCCTATTCAAACATTAAAAAATATGAAATTGGGATCGATATTATAAAAGAGTTATTAAAATTAAATGCAACTTCAGAAGTTCCTTATGTATTAATTGCTGAATTATATATCAGTTTAAATAAATTTGATGATGCTATAAATTATTTAATTACTGCAGAAAAAATAGTCGGGAAATCAGGTATATTGCATTATATGAAAGGAGCTACTTATTCACATAAAAAAATATGGTTAAAAGCTTATTTTGAATTTCAAAATGCAGATAAATTCAAAATGAACATTCCTCATTTTTATAGAAGTTACGCTGTTAGTTGTGAAAAAATAGGTAAAATTAATAAAGCAATTGATTTACTGAAAAAAAATATTAACTTAGAACCAAACGATACTCCTACTTATATCGAATTACTTAAAATATATTTAACCCATGAAAATTTCTCAAAAGCTTTTGAACTAATTAATGCTGCCAAAAAGAATATTCCGTTTACAATTCCACTGCTTGTTCTTTATGATGAACTAATTCATAAAATAAAAAGTTAAGAAAGTTATTTCTGATTCCATAAGGAAATATTTATGCCGATTTTTGAAAGAATTGATATTAATAAGAAAAGACCTATTCCTGTAACAATTAAGTTAATTTTATTGTTAGCAGTAATTTTTGGAATTTATCTCAGAAGTTGCTGGAAAAAAAATCAAGAAAAGCAAATTACAATTTCTAATATAGAAATTAGTAATATCACATCTGCCAATATCGATGTTAGATTTAATATTACAAATAATACAAAAATGGATTTAATAAAATCACTTATTATAAAAATATATTCTAACACTAACCAAGAAATAGCTAGTAAAATTACTCGAGTTAAAATACCTGCATTAAGTAAAAGAAGATATTTAAAAGTAATTCATAAATTTAATCGTCCTATAAAAGAAAATGAAACTGGTCTGAAATCAACTGTAAATATATATATTCCATCAATATTGTAATTTTTTACTTTAGTTGAACTTTTTTTTACTCTTGTTTCCACGTTCCCACATCAAAAAAATTATATCAGCCATTGCGAAGGTCAAACCTATCAATAAGGTTTCAGTTTTATAGAAGGAGAATAATCATGCCAGCTGATATTAAAGAATTAGAAAAGAAATTAGAAATTCTATCCGGAAAAGAAAAAATAACTACCTTAATTGAATTGGGTAGAAATTATTTAATTATAAGAGATTATAAAAAATCATCAAATAACTTTAAAGAAGCATTATCTTTATCTGAAAAAATTAATTATAAAGAAGGAATAGCAATTTCCAAGAAAGGATTGGGAACTATATATCGTTATCAGGATAAACATATTATCGCCATAAATTATTATAAAGAAGCTTTTAAAATATGTATGGAAATTGGAAATGAAAAAATGGGTTCAAATATTTTAAATTATTTAGGAATTGATTATTGGTATTTAGCTCTTTATGATAAATCATTGGAATATTATTTTAAATCCCTGAAAATAAAAGAAAAATTAAATGATAAAAACGGTGTTGCTACTGCATATAATAATATCGGATTAGTTTATTGGAACTTAAAAAATTCTGACAAAGCTTTGGAATCCTTCTCAAAATCACTGGAATTAAAAGAAG
>QMPG01000575.1 GCA_003648455.1 Bacteroidota bacterium | reverse complement strand
TAAGTAAATATGCTTTCTGGTCGTTAACTATTGGTGTTCTTCTGTTTTCACTCCCAACCTTAATGATTGGTTTAGAACAGACAAGAGCAGCAGCAGAATTAGGATATTATTTTACAAGAACACGTGAAGCCCTGCAAGATATGAATGGTTGGATGTGGTTCAGAATTTTACCTGATACAATGATGATTCTCGGAGCTGTTGGTGTTTTTATTGACCTATTCATGAAAACATTTATGGGTAAAAAGGCAATTGCATAATCTTCTATAGATTATAATTTGGATAAATAAGATAGTTCCGATTTTCAATTTGAAAATCGGGACTATCTTTATTTAAAGAATCACGTCTAACTCAATTATACCAATAACACATTAAAATGAGTGATATATTGTTTTTTTTTTAAAACCGAATAACTGAGTTGCAAACTCAAAAGCAGCTTACCCCTCGTTGCAAACGAGGGGGAGAAAGAATAAATCAGGAATTGTTTCCCTTTTGCGTTTTGAACCCTAAGGGAGTTGCACTACTATTAGGGAATTTATAAGTTTTGTGAACATTTGTGGAAGAAAACTCTTTTCTTATTTAACCATAAAGTTTTACGGAGATATTCAGAAAAGAACACAAAGCAAATTCATCAGATTCAAATGTTTATAGAAGAAAGTTTTGAGGTTGATGTTTAATGTTGTGCCAAATATCAGGGTTTTATATCTTTGGTTCGAAATTGAAAAATCAAAATCATTTTTTGAAGTAGATTAATGAATCCCAAATTGCTTTTTTTTAAATTGAACCAAACGTTTATTACAATATTATTGTTGTTTATTGGGCTGAATGCCAGTGGACAAGAGAATAAAGTTGTTTCCGATTTGGGTTTGTGGACAGAAATTAAATTAGAGAAAAAGTTTTTAAAAGACTTCCGTTTTAATGTAAGTCAGCATTTACGATTGAAAAATAATATCACGGATTTCGATAATTATATTTCCGAATTAGGATTAATTTACAACATTAATAAAAACTTTGCAATTGGTGTAAATGGCAGATATACCCGAAATAAAAAATACAGCGGATTGGTTGAAAATAATTATCGTTACGATTTGGATTTTCGTTATGAAAGAAAATTAAGTGAGCGGTTAAAGTTGTTTTATCGACTTCGATATCAGAAGGAATTTTACGGTTCGGGGGTGTTTTACGAGGAGGTTAATTATTATGAATCGGAAGTTCGAAACCGCATAAAATTGCGTTGGAAACTGAATGAAATACACCGGTTTTACGGCTCAGGTGAAATATTCAGATTAACAAAAAAATTGCGAGAACCGTTTTTTGATTCTTATCGACTTTGGGTTGGAGATGATATTATATCAACGATTGGAGGAATTGATTTGGCTTTTGGATTGGAACACCAGTTGAATAGCGAAAATCCATACACGTTTTTTATTTTCAAAATCAAGTATGAAATTGAATTGTAGTCTGATAATTCGAAAAACGAAAATATCTGTTTTGTTCCTGCTAATGTTAGTTGCATCATCGTGTTTAGAGGAAGCAGTAATTTATAATGCAGAGCCATCTCTTGATTTACAATTACCACTTATTCTAAAATTCGACCAAATAAATTGTAGTTACGATGCCGAAACGGAAATGCTTCGCTATTATTTACCACAGGATTCTTTGTCTGATTTTTCACCGCTTATTGAATTTCAGAAATCTTCGGAGCTGTTTTTTAATACTAATAAATTAGAAAATAATCAATTAAATAATCTGGGTTTTGTTCAAATAAACAAACCTTATCAAATTGAAATTAGAAACGGTAAAACGACAAAACAATTAACCTTGATTTTTACAAATTTACCTATCATTCAAATCATTAGCGATACTAAAATTTATGACGAACCTAAGAGTATTACTCGCATTCAAATAAACAGTTCCGAAAAAAATCATCATTTTACTTCTTTTGCAGGAATTGAATTGCGAGGGAGATATTCTCGTGATTACGAAAAAAAATCTATGGGATTTGCACTTTGGGAAGGCATGGATCGTTCGCTTGAATATTCATCGGAATTATTGGGACTAAAAAAGAATAGCGACTGGATTCTGGGAGCTGCATTTATCGACCCGTCACGAATACGAAATTTGGTTTCGTTTGAAATTTGGAATGGATTAAATAATTTGGGAAACTACCATTTAGGAATTCAATCAAGACTTGTTGAGGTTTTTTTGAACAATAGTTTTCAGGGAATTTATGTTTTTTCGGAATTGCTGAATGAGCAGTTGTTAGGTGTTGATAACAATGCAGTTTTATATAAAGGTATTGAATGGGCAAACGGAGCTACAAAATTCGAATCGTTTAATCCCGAAATTTCAATTAATCAATTTTGGAATGGTTGGGAGCAAAAAATTCCTGATAGAAAAGATAGAATTAACTGGTCTCCACTAAATAATTTATACGAATTGGTAGTAAACGGAAGCGACGAAGATTTTGCCTCAAACATTGCAAATCATTTTAATATTGAGAATCTAATTGATTACTATCTATTTTTAAATCTCACACTCGCAATTGACAATACCGGGAAAAACAGTTTTCTTTTTGCTGAAAATGATGATACTCCTTTACAATATATTCCATGGGATTTAGATGGTAGTTGGGGAATTTTGTATGATGGCACAAAAATAGATTATAAAGCAATTTTAACTAATAACTTGTTTGATCGGCTTTATGAAGTTGATGTTGAAAATTATAGGGAGAAAGTAAAAAACAGGTGGTTAAATTTGCGTGAAATTAATTTTAAAAAGAAAAATATTGCAGGTGTTTTCGATAAATATTTTAAGTTGATGAAAGCGTCAGACATTATTCAAAAAGAGAATTTAATTTGGGATATTAATTTGAATATAGAGAAAGAACAGATGTATATTAATGATTGGACTGCTAATAGATTAGAGTTTCTTGATAATTATTTTGGAGAGTTTTAATTTAT
>QMPG01000574.1 GCA_003648455.1 Bacteroidota bacterium | reverse complement strand
ATTTGGGTACTTCTAATGCGGGGTTTACTTGCGTGAGCTCACCGCCAGCTGGCGGTTCGGTTCCCGCTTTACTTTCCACTATCCATCGCTAATTCATGCAATTCACTTCGTTTTTGCATAAATAAAGCGGGTTAATTTCCCAATACAATTTCAACCACAGTTGATGGTAATAATTTTTTCGCCATTCAATGGCTGTTTTTAATTTATTCATAATTTATTAAATTCCATTTTGATTCTATTATAAACAAACCATTATTAGGTTTGTTCCAATTATTCCAGTTCTTATTTCCCTTGCTTGGCAATATCTCTAAAATAGTTGAAGAGGGTATATAATCCAGCAATCCATTATAAGCCCTTGCTCCTAAATTTAGATTATAAACACCTGATTTTAAAAATAATTGGCATTCACATTCAATCTTATAATTGCCAATTTTATTTAAATTGAGTTTATTATAAGTTGCTGTTGACCGATTTTCTATTAGTAAAATATTTTGCAAACTTGTAATAGAAAAACCAATTAATAACTCTTTTTGCGGTGCCAATATTTCAAATTCAATTTCAAACTTTATTGGTTGTCCTTCATAAAGTTTATCATTCTTAATTAATAATCGAGTTAGGTTAAACATTTCGCTATTTGGACCACTTCTCTGCAGACTTCTTAAATTAATAATTTGATCTCCTTTTGAAGTACGATTGTTCAATGAGTAGCGATTAATTACATCATCTATTTTCCCAAGAGTTAATTGCCTCCCCAGTTCCAACAACACTCCCTTACTACACAAATTCTGCACTGCCGCCATATTATGACTAACAAACAGAACCGTTCGTCCTTGTTTGGTAACTTCTTCCATTTTGCCGAGTGACTTTTTTTGAAATGCAGCATCTCCAACAGACAAAACCTCATCTATAACAAGTATTTCCGGTTCTAAGTGTGCAGCAACAGCAAAAGCTAATCGCAACTGCATTCCGCTTGAGTAATGTTTTAGCGGTGTGTCGAGAAATTTCTCTACTCCCGAAAAATCAACTATCTCATCAAACTTTTTATTTATCTCTTCTTTTCGTAAACCAAGAATTGAACCATTAAGAAAAATATTTTCACGTCCTGTAAGCTCTGCATGAAATCCTGTTCCTACTTCGAGAAGACTCGCTACTCTGCCTCGGCTTATTATCCTGCCTTCTGTGGGTGGTGTAATACGGCTTAATATTTTCAGAAGCGTTGATTTGCCTGCTCCGTTACGGCCAATTATTCCAATAGATTCGCCAGGGTAAACATTAAAATTTATATCTTTTAAAGCCCAAAATTCATCTTTGCTTATTTTTAAACTTTTCTTACCGAAGCTCATAATACTGTCGCGCAAAGTAAGATATGGCGATTCTTGTCCGCGGATGCGATATTTTTTACTTATGTTTTGTATTTCAAGTATTGGTTTCATATTTTATTTTTAACCACAGAAGTTACAAATATTCTTATTTGATTAAATATTTGTTTAATTCATTTTTTATAAATTGTTTTACCTGTTTCCATTTTATATCTTTAATCATATATGGTTTTTCGTCTTGTTCCGCATCATCAAAATAAGCTAAACTTTTTAATAATAAAAATTCTGAACCATCCGGATATTTTTTATTATAAAAATTAATAATTTCATCTAATTTATATTTCTGAAGTATAAAATACAAATCAATAAAATCTTTTTTTCCTCCTCTTCCGGTTATTGCACTTAACTTCATTGCTGCTATATCTTTTATGTCAGCTAAAAATAATCCGTCAATACTAATTGGTTTAAACAACCATTTGTAAGAATAATTAACAATATCTACTTTAATTCCATTTAAAAGATAAATGTTAATGTTTTTTGATGTTCTTAATGTTTTTATAGATGCATAACTTCTTAAAATTTCATCAAGCTCATATTTGTCAATGTTTAATTTGCCGAATAAATCAATGTCAACAGATTTTCTGTGTCCAAGTTGCAACGCTAAAGAAGTGCCACCAACTAATCGTAATTGCGAAAAAGCACTTTGACTTTGCAATTGCATTAAAAGTTCCAGTGTTTTTGGTTCAATTGTTTCGTAGTATAACATAAAAATTCATTTTTCGGAATATCTGTTAATAAAGAGATAAATGCTACGGTCTTATTTGACAAATCTCTAATTGATTTTGCAACTTTTCCAATTTCTTCAATACCATAATATTTTACTAATAATTTCCAATCTTCAATTAAGCCATATTCCAGAACTCTGCTTATAAGCCATCGTTTATTTCTATTAATGTCAACTTTATTTATATCAACATCCCAAAACAAATGAGATGAAAATTCTGATATTTCTTTTTTTGTTGTAATCTTTTTCATAAGTTATACTTGAAAATAATATTTCACGCAAAGGCACTAAGTAATCTTTTTTTAATTCTCTTTTCAATTACATTATCCTCCTCGTTATTCCGTCTTTCAACACTTTTACGTTAAAATTTATCAATAACCCGAGTTTTTTTCCAGACAACTTCAAATAAGTCATTAATTGTGCTTCATCAATGGGTGTTGTTTCTCTTACCGCTTTTAATTCTATAATAATTTCATCTTCAACCATCAGGTCAATTCTGTATCCGGCGTCTAATTTAATAGAATTATAAATAACAGGAAGATATTTTTGACGAGCTACTTTAAAACCTTTTTGTAACAACTCATATTCAAGACAAGCCTCATAAGTGCTTTCCAATAATCCCGGACCAAGTTGAGAATGAACCTTCATTGCACAGCCAATAATTTCGTAAGATAATTTGTTTAGTCTTTCCATATTTTATTTATTTGCACCACAGAGGACACGGAGTTACACAGAGTTTTTTTTTGTATTTTTTTGTGTTCCCAACAGTTTATAATTTTTTAGTTTTTATTTTTCACATATCTTTTTTAATACATTTTTTTAAATTTTCCTCTGTGTTCTCTGTGTTCTTTGTGGTGTATT
>QMPG01000573.1 GCA_003648455.1 Bacteroidota bacterium | reverse complement strand
TTTTTCCCACTTTCGATTTCCTGGTTTAAAGAAAGGAGTTCAGGATGATTAGCAGAATATTCAGGCTTCGTAATTAATTTTACATATCTTGCCTGATTAGCAACTATTTCAGCTCTTAATTGCTCGATCAAAGGAGAAGTTAATATAGAATTAACATCTAATAAAATTGAATCCTGTTTAGTAAGTTCACCTTTTAGATAATTTAGGTGTTTATTAACAACTTCAAGTTCTGTTTCTGCTGAAGATAATTCAGCACCTAAATCAGATGATTGTTCGATTAATTTTGTAGTTTCTTCGGAAAGTATCGATATACCATTATCAATTTTGTAAAGCCGCAAGTCCTCTTCAGAAGAGCGTAATCGTAATTCTGCTTCTTCAAGTTGGTCTGCCAGAAATTCTCTGGCATTTGTAAATTCTATTCGGGCATATTCTGTATTTCTTTGTTTTAAAGCATTGGCAACCGCATTTGCGGCTGCCTTTGCTTCTATCCTACTAATTGAATCAAATTTAATATTTAAAATATCAGTTTCCCTTTTGGAATCGACTGAAATTCTTGCTTTTAAATAACCAAGAGGATTAAAGTCTTTATCTTTATTAGATATTGGGAATAATTTATAGCTTTTATCTCTTTGTAAAATTAGATATGCAATTTTTAAAACAGGAATACTTTTTACTATTTCTATGTTATTATTAATTGATGAATTTTTATTACTTGGTGTGGAAAATATGAATTCACTGGATATAATATCTTCCAAAAGAATCATTGAAGTAGCGCGGTATATTCTTGGAGATTTTGAAGTATAAATTGTAGCTGAAGCAAAAACTATTAAAAAAATCGATATGATCAGCCATTTATAACGTAATGCGATAGCTATATAATCACTTAATTTTATTTCTTGTTCTTCTTGATTTTCAGGATATTGATTTTCCATAATTCCTCATTATTTGATATTTGTTATTGCTGAATATACACTTAACATAATTGCTACATTCGATAGGAAATTTGCGGCTTTCCGAAAAGCATAATAGATAGTTCCTGAAACTATTATTGTATCTCCCGGTTGTAAAATAGGTATCAAATCAGAATTCCCAGTTTGCATATATTCTTTTAATTTAACCCAGATAATTTTATTCCCTTCAGTAGTAGGTCGTATTATTCTTATTTTCGAGAGTTTTGCATTTTCAGTGGGACCGCCTGCAGAGGATATTAATGTGAGTAAATCTGTATTATCAGGAACAATATATAATCCAGGATTTCTTACTTGTCCCCATATATAAGTCTTAATTTTTAATTGTTCTGCTCCTGTTAAAGTTCCAGAATAAAGATAAACTGAGCCGGTATTATAAGAGGAAGTTGTACCTTCTTGAGACCATAAAACTGCAATTAACAGCAAAAGCAGCATTGTAATAAATAGTTTTCTCATAAAATCTCCTTTTAAGCTTTTCACAAATTTTTTTCCCTTTATAAACGTCAAGAAAATTTGTTTTAGCGATTTATATTGATTGTCTTTTCTACTGATTCAGAACCCGATGGAATTGTATAAGATACACCGTTAATTTCTTCATATCTGGGACTTCCAAATGCATCTACACGCCAAATTAATTTAGAATTGGGAATATAGAGTGAATCAGGATTTGGACCATTACCATTATATTCAACAGAAACATTAGTTCCTGGTGTATCTAAAGGACGATAACGCCAAAGTAATTTATATTCCTCATTGAATAATAGTAAGCAATATTCTATTGTAGGACTACTTGTACTCAAATTCCAATTAAAAGTAACATCATTTAAACTTTGAACTGTAGAATTATCACCTGGAGAATTCAAAATCGGTTTATCAATTAGTCTGTAACATACAGTATCGGAAAAAGTAAAATTTCCGGAAGTATCAACTGGTTTAATAAAATAATACCAATTTTTACCGACAGCAGCTCCTTCATAATAGGGAAATTTATCTTTGTATCTATCAGGTCCAATTGGAGGCATGGTTGCTATCTTGATAGTATCATTATCTTGTGGTTCCGAATTAAAGCGATAAATACAAATATAATCTAAATCCGTATCTAAAAGATGTTCCCACTGAATCTGAATACAATTTTGATTACCAGCAATGGCATCGATTCCGTTATTCTCAATCCCATTTTCATCATAATAAGTTGTATCCGCTTCATTATATCCTGTATCTCCTAAATGATGTATCATATGCGGTTTTAATGGCGGAATTGTATCAACTTCTGTAGGTTCTTTCCCGGCACAACCGATTAGAATTGCCAGAACGGATAGTATAATTATTTTTTTTAACATTTTATCCTCCTCTCTAAAAATTTACTCTTAAACCGACTCTATTAGTATTTCCAAGAGTATTAGTTACAAAAGCATAATCTACTATGAAATCATAAAGTTTCAAGCTTAAACCGGTTGAGAAATTTTTATCATAATATCCAAGCCTGAAACCTAAAAATTCTTTATAAAGATATTCAAGTCCATAATGTTGTATTTTATCATAAACATAATCTTTATCGTAAGCTATTATCAATGATGAATTTAAAAACTCAAGAGGTTGTTTTACAGCAATTCCGAGTTTAGTATTAAATAGAATCTTATCTTCGTGATTTGATTCAACATCCCAGGTAATAACAGTTCCACCAACGTCTTGAAAGTTCATTCCAAAAGAAACAGTTCCAAGCCAATTTTCATCGAAGAGGATTGCAAGATCTGTCTTACTAATAAAAGAAAAATCAAAACCTGTTCCTGTTCCCATATTATTAAGAATTTTCCTTTTAATATATTTAATATTTCCGCCAAAATGAAAATCAAGAGGCAATTTAAAGAAAATCCAACCAAAATCCAAGTCATAATGAATATGTTTAGAAAATGCAAATCGTAAAATATCATCGGTACTTGTAAATTTATCATCGGGAATTGCTGAAAGATTAAATTCAGGGAATGATGATCTAACA
>QMPG01000572.1 GCA_003648455.1 Bacteroidota bacterium | reverse complement strand
CGTTATCCTTGAAAGCGACAAGTATAACTGAGTACAAAGATTCGTCATTTACTTTTGGCAAAAACAAGTTATTAAAGAGTGTTGTTTTATATGGTGCTAATTCAAGTGGAAAATCAAACCTTATTAAAGCAATGTCAATAATGAAACTAATTGTTATGACATCTGTTGAAAAATCTTCTATTTCCAAAAATAAAGTAATTCCTTTTTTATTAAATACAGAAACTGAAAATCAACCTTCATTTTTTGAAGTAGTATTTCTAATTGGGAAAACGAAATACAGATATGGATTTGAACTTGACTCTGCAATTATCCACGGAGAATGGTTATTTGAACTAAAAGGGAAAAATGAAATACCTCTATTTATAAGAGAAAAAGATGGTATTGGAATAACAGATGATTTTGAAGAAGGAGATGGACTTGAGTCAAAAACGAGAGACAATGCTTTGTTTTTATCTGTAACAGACCAATTTAATGGTATTGTATCTGGAAAAATAATTAAGTGGTTTAATAATTGGGTAACAATTTCGGGTTTACGGCACGAAAATTATCAGGGGCTAACATTTTCTTTATTGGAAAAGAAAAAATCGAAAGATAAACTACTTGATTTCTTTAAAGACTTAGATTTAGGGTTTAATGAAATTAAATTAAGAAAAGAGAAATTTAAGAAACATTTCTTGCCCAGTGATTTACCATCTGAAATTTTAGAAGACATTGTTTCTGAATTGCAAGGAAAAACAATGATTCGTATTGAGACAATTCATAAAAAATTTGATAAAAAAGGAGAATGTATTGGTGAAGTAAACTTTGATTTAAGAGAAAGAGAATCTTCTGGAACAAATAAAGTAATTGATATATCAGGACCTATTTTTGATACTTTGATAAATGGTGGGATTCTAGTAATTGACGAATTGGACGCAAAGCTACACCCTCTAATGACTGCGGCTATTACTAATTTATTCAATTCTCCTGAATATAATTTAAAAAATGCACAATTAATATTCGCTACTCACGACACTAATTTATTGTCTTATGGTCGTTTTAGACGTGACCAAATATATTTCTTAGAAAAGGATAAGTATGAAGCTACTGATTTATATTCACTAATTGAATACAAAGAAGATAATGCTAAAATTAGAAAAGACCGTTCTTTTGAAAAAGATTATATTACAGGTAGATACGGTGCAATTCCTTTTATTGGTAATTTCGATAATCTTTTGACAAATGGCTAGAAAAATAAAGATTGATAATGCCATTATTAAAAGACGGTCACACGATGAGAAAAAACGACTTATTGGCTTTAAGTCTAAACGTATGTTTTATCTTATTGTCTGCGAAGGAGAGAAAACTGAACCAAATTATTTTTCATCATTAAAGAAATCTTTGCCAAAAGGAGTTTTGGAGTTAACTCAAATTGACATTGATGGAACAGGGAAAAACACATTGTCAATAATCGAAGAAGCTAAGAAATTAAGGAAAAGATATGAAGAAAAATATCTAAGAAAGATAGACAAAGTTTGGGCTGTTTTTGATAAAGATAGTTTCCCTTCAAGAAACTTCAACAATGCGATTAACAAAGGTGAGCATTCAAGACCAAAGATAAATTGTGCTTGGACAAATGAGGCATTTGAATTGTGGTATCTTCTTCATTTTAGTTATTATAATACTGGTTTATCGAGACACCAATATCAGAAACTTATAGAAAAAGAAATTAATAAAGCTTCTGGAAAAAAGGGGTATAAATACACTAAGAATTCAACAGAGATGTATGTTTTGTTGAATTTATTTGGAAGTCAGAATTTTGCAATTTCTAATGCGGAAAAACTAGAAAAACTGTATAATGACCGAAGTTTTTCAAATCATAATCCTTGCACGAAAGTTCATTTACTTATCAAAGAATTAAAAGAATTGACAGAAGAATACGCTGCCCAACAACAAATATAGTGCATTTGGCAGATTGTGGTAAATATGAAGCTATTAGCAATAATTAAAATTAGTCGTAAATTGAAAAAGATGCATTTCAAAATGCCAAACGCACCATATTCAAACCGTTGTGTGCTATTTGATAAACCCCACAGCCAATGAAAAGACTTTTTGATATTATATTTTCAATAATTGCTCTAACAATATTTTTTATTCCGATAGTTATCGTTTCAATAATTCTTAAATTAAAAGAAAAACACCCTATAATATTTAAGCAGAAACGTATTGGATTAAATGGGAGGGAATTTGAGATTTTAAAGTTTCAAACAATGATGAATGATATTCCTACAAAAACTGGAAGGATTCTTAGGAAAACTGGAATTGATGAAGTTCCACAATTTATAAATGTCTTATATGGAGATATGAGTATTGTTGGCCCAAGAGCATTGACGAAATATGATGTTGAAAGATTAAATTGGAACACTGAATATTATGCCAAAAGATGGAGTGTAAAGCCGGGGATATCTGGTTTTGCTCAAATATATGGAGGACAGAATAAAAAAACGTCTTGGTTCTGGGACAAAAAATACTCTCAGAAATCTAACTTACTAACAGACTTCTTTATAATATTAATTTCATTTTCAATGAATATATTTGGAAAATCAAGAGTTAGAAATATTATCTGGTCAAAGAAGAATTTAAAATAAATGAGAGTAAAGCTAATATTACCATCATTAACAGAATCGAAAAGCACATTCTGGAGGCCAATAAAATATTCTTTATTTCCACCGCTTGGATTAGCTACATTAGCATCATATCTTGATGAAAATGATGAAATTGAGCTGCAAGACCAACATGTAGAAAAACTTATCCTAGATGATAATCCTGATTTAGTTATTATTCAAGTTTATATTACAAATGCTAAAAGAGCTTATTCTATTGCAAAGCAATATAGAGCTAGAGGAGTTTTTGTTGCATTAGGAGGTTTGCACGTAACATCATTACCCGAAGAAGCAAGGAAATATGCGGATACAATTTTTTTAGG
>QMPG01000571.1 GCA_003648455.1 Bacteroidota bacterium | reverse complement strand
TGCTACTGCCGGAGGATGAAGCGCGGTTTACCCATGTGGTTTACAACTATTACGAGCAACTGAACGGTTACGACTATCTGAAATCGCTGGGAATTGGATATCATTTCTATCAGGGAAGATATACCAATGCCATAATGGAAATTTTAGATACCGATAAAAAGACCATTTTGCATATTCCAAATGTAAATTCAGGCGAATCGACCAAAGACAAACACAATGAAGTAGATTTTATTCTGGATGCTATTGGCGATGTAATCAAACAGGATGCAGATACAGGTGTTATCTATGTAAAAAGGCATACAGACAACAAAATCCTTAAAGTGGCCGATTTGGTAGAAGACAACCAAACAGAGCGTGATAAGATTGTCAACTATCTCAGAAAAATGGATTCGTTGGACGAAATGGATTTAATCATTGCTCTGGGTATGGCAAAAGAAGGTTTTGACTGGCCTTATTGTGAACATGCTTTAACAGTAGGCTACAGAGGTTCGTTAACTGAAATCATTCAAATTATTGGCAGAGCCACAAGAGACAGTGAAAATAAAACCCATGCACAGTTTACCAATTTGATTGCCCAACCCGATGCCGCAGATGATTTAGTAAAACTTTCAGTAAACAATATGCTTAAAGCAATTACGGCTTCTTTACTGATGGAGCAGGTTCTGGCTCCAAACTGGAAATTTAAGACCAAAATAGATGACGAGGATAAAGCAAAACCGGGAGAGATAAAAATCCGGGGGTTAAAAGAGCCAAGTTCAAAACGGGTAAAAGACATTTTAGAATCGGACTTAAACGATCTGAAAGCCACTATTTTGCAAGATGATAAAATGCTGAAAGCAATGCCCGGCAATGTGGACCCGGAAGTAATTAATAAAGTATTGATTCCTAAAATTATCAGGGTTAAATATCCCGATTTGTCAGAAGATGAAGTAGAAGAGGTTCGTCAGCACGTTGTTGTTGATTCGGTCATTAAAAATGGGGAGATTAAAGAAACCGGTGACAAACGGTTTATCAGGATGGCGGGGTCATTCGTTGATATTGATGATATTCACATTGATTTGATAGACAGGATTAATCCATTTCAGAAAGCATTTGAGATTTTGTCGAAATCAGTAACAACAAAAGTGCTGAAAGTAATTCAGGACACCATTGAAGCTACAAGAATAAAAATGGACTTTGAAGAAGCTAAAATTCTTTGGCCTAAAATTCAGGAATTTATAAAAATGTACAACAAAGAGCCAAATTTAAAATCAAACGACCCTTTGGAGAAACGAATGGCAGAGTGCATCATTTATTTGAAAGAAGAAAAACGAAAAAGAGCAGAAGCAAATGGATAAGGATAAGATATTAGACGATATTTTTAATAACGACCCATTTGGCTTGCTCAATTTCAAACCAAAGGTTTCTAATACCCGGACAGCGGATGAACGTTTATTGTCTTCTTTTCAGGAAATCAACGATTTCGTAAAGAGTAATGGAAAAGAACCGGAAGCAAACCCGAGCAATATTTCTGAATTTCAATTGTATTCCCGGCTTAAAAGTTTACGAGAGGATGAAACAAAAATCAGGTTATTAAAAGAACACGATATTCATAATTTACTACCAACAATTAAAGCAGGTCAAGTAAACGAACAACAAGCAGAATATAATAAACCAAAAGAAATAAATTCGATTGATGATTTATTAAAT
The DNA here is from genome assembly GCA_003648455.1 of Bacteroidota bacterium. Next base: position 1,290 of record QMPG01000571.1, on the reverse strand, counting down.
GATGATACATTAGATATCTTAGGCGGTGACTCAGAAGGCTTATTCGATTTTAAACATACGCCAAAAGATTACGAAAGAGCACAAGCCGATTTTGTGGCACGTAGAAAACCCTGCAAAGATTTCGACAAATATGAAGGCAATTTCAAAGAAGTGCAGAAAGACCTGGCAAGCGGGAAACGTAAGCTGATACCATTTAAGCAAGAGAATCTAAGAGTAGGTGATTATTACGTACATAATGGAGTGTTGCTGTTTCTGGAACACGTTGACTTTGAAGAAGAAGAACAGGAATTTAAAAGTGGGAAAAGAGTAAGAAAGGACGGAAGAACAAGAACAATTTTCGAGAATGGAACGGAATCTAAAATGCTTTATCGTTCCTTGTACAAATCCATTCTTGCTAATGGAAAATCAGTAACACAAAACATTGAAAAAGTAAATGAAGATTTTATTGAGAAGTTCAGCAATATCACAAATGAAGATGAAGAAGTAGGTTATATCTATGTTTTGAAATCAAAAAGTAGTGATGAACGAATTACTTCAATTCAAAATCTTTACAAAATTGGTTACTCAAAAACAGAAGTAGAAGAAAGAATTAAAAATGCAGAAAAAGAACCCACTTATTTAATGGCTCCTGTGAGCATTCAGGGAGCCTGGAAATGTTTTAATATGAATCCTCAGAAATTAGAACAACTTCTTCATAATTTTTTTGGAAACTCCTGTTTGGAAATTGATGTGTTTGATGAAAACGGAAAACGTCATACGCCAAGAGAATGGTTTATTGCACCTTTTGAAGTCATCGAACAGGCAATAGAACTAATATTAAACGGAAAAATTATAAACTATAAATTTGATGCAGAAAATATGACAATAATTGGAAAATAGCCAACACAACAGCAATACACATTGCCAAGTCGCATAAGCTACCCCACATCCAAAAATTATAAAAGAGTATGTCTTGCCAACGCACAGGGAAAATGAAAATTGTAGCAAATTTGAAAGAGAAAATAACTGAAATGAAGTACAGCCAGCCCCTAACATGCGCTCATACTGCATGCCGCAATTGATTGTAAAAAAGAAAATTATGTTCCATAATTTAATATATTCGTACACAGAAAAATACTAAAACCCAACAGCGGCACAGCAGCATAGCGCTGTCCGTTGTGCTTAATTTATAAGAATGAAATTTCACATTGTAATTAATGTCATGTTGCTAAAATAGAGAAACTAAAAGCAAACATTTAAAAGATAATATCATGGGAAAAGGTAAAGACGCAAAGAAAAACGTAAAAAAAG
>QMPG01000570.1 GCA_003648455.1 Bacteroidota bacterium | reverse complement strand
GAATACACATCTGCAATTTCGATTGCATATCAGTATAATTCAGACAACTACCCAATACAACAAACCGAAACTGATGTTGAAAACCAGACAGAATTAAAGGTTTATTCGTTTGAATATAGGTAAACCGGAAAACAAAAACAGCTCTAAATCCTTTATAAATTGAAGTTAGAGCTGTTCGAAAAAAATATTATTCCCAAACTATTGAATTATCATTTTCTTAATAATTCTTTGTTTATCTGTTGTTAAACTAAAATAATAAACCCCGGGTTTTAAATTCTTGGCTTTTGCATTAAAGTATTCTAAATATTTACCTGGTTTTCTTTTTTCATTATCAATAATTTTATCAATCTCTCTGCCATAAATATCAAAAACAATAAGACTTAGATTCGTCCTTTGTTTTAACTTAAACGAAATAAACGTTTGAGCTGAGAACGGATTTGGAAAATTTTGCTCTAAGCTGGCACGTTCAATTAACGGTTTATTTTCGTTAACTCCGGTCATTTTACTAGTGTCAATTATTGCAGTCCAAATACTCAAGCCCATATCAACAATGGGTTCTGTGCCGAAGCGTGTCCAAATTGGTCTAATAACATTATCGTATGCAACAATATTATTATAATCGCCAAAGAAAACATCTGCATCTGGGGTAAAAGGAGATTCACTAATTTTAATATTAGAAAAAGTACTTCCACCGTCTTTTGAAACAGCAAGGTATACATCTGTTTGATTGTCTGTATAATTTCTTCTGTCGTAAAATACTACGTAAACATAACCAGTAACCTGATCAACAGTCATCCATGGAAAAAATTGATGTTTTCCCCTGCCATCATTATTAACTTTTTTTGGTTGACTCCATGTATCTCCATTATCAGTAGATTTCACAAGCCAAACATCGGCATCATCTTCTCCATATTTTTTATCTCCATAACAAATATAAATTGTTCCTCTATATTTGCTTTTACTTGTATCACAAACAGTTATAGGCATTCCGTTACACCGATATATTCCCGGAATATCCATGCTCCAACCTCCTACCTGATCACAAACAAAAATATCTTTATCAAGCCAAGTTTCGCCATAGTCTAAAGAACGGTCGAAAACAATACCTTCAGGACCTGCCCACGAAACATATATTTCACCATTAATTCCTGTTGCTGGAACAGCACCTTCAACAGTATTGTCATCATCAACACAATCACCTGCAACTTGATTTATACGTATTGCCTGCGACCATGTTTTTCCAAGGTCGGAAGATTTTGAAAATAAAATATTAGTACTGTCTGTACTTCTATCACTACCATATGTATCAAACTGTGTCCATGTAACATAAATATTTTGTGAACCAATATCAAAAGTTGCCCAAGCTTTATCCTGAACTTTATCGTAATTTAAACCGGTGTAGCTACCATCATTCCATGTTTCTCCTTTATCGCTCGATTTTTGACAAACAATTCTATCTACCCAATGTCCATTCTGAGGGTTTGACAGATGAAAAAAATAAAAATTATTATTATTATCAGCTATGAGACAGGGGTCACCCCAAACTCCATTAGTAGAGTGTAAATAATCTTGTGTCCAGTTATATCCACCGTCGTGAGAGTAACAATAATTATAAATATTATAGCCACACACTATCTCATTTGGATTTAATGGATTAAGAGTTATTGATGGTTCATTTGGCGAATCAATCTTACTAATTTTAACATTAGTGTGTTGTGAAAAAGCAAAGATTTGCATCACAAAAAAAATTATTGTTATTAAGTATCTCATCAGCTTAAATTTATACGTTTTTTTAGAAAAGTTCATCTGTAATATACAATATTTTAAAACTTTTATTCTTTAAAAATCTTAAATTTTGCCAAGCCTACTTTTTGCAAAAAGAAAGATAATGAAACCATAACTACACCAAACCCATATTTCAGGCTTCGGAGAAAATTGATTGAGGATGCTTCTTTAAAATATTTTGTTGGGCATGAAATCTCACCTATTTCATGACCTGCAAAAATTATTTGTGCCAAAATTTGATTATCGAAAACAAAATCGTCGGAGTTATCGTTAAAAGGAATATCTTTCAACACATTGCTTGAAAATGCCCTGTACCCTGTATGATACTCAGACAATTTCTGATTCATCATAATATTTTGAAACAGTGTTAATATGCGATTTGAAATATATTTATAAAAAGGCATTCCTCCTTTTAATGCACCTTTCCCTAAAATACGGGAGCCCAGAACAACATTATAAACATTGTTTGCAATGAGATAACACATTGATTGAATTAATCTTGGAGTGTACTGATAATCGGGATGAAGCATAACGACTATATCTGCTTTAAGCTCAATTGCCTTGTTGTAACATGATTTTTGATTTGCGCCATAGCCTTTGTTTACGGCATGATTTATAATATTTTTAATACCTAATTTATTAGCAATATCAACTGTTTTATCATCACTTTGATCATCGCCCAGAATAACATCGTCAACAATATTGAAAGGAATTTCTTTATAAGTCTGCTCAAGAGTTTTTTCAGCGTTATAAGCCGGCAACACAACAATTATTTTTTTATCGTTAATCATATAATTAGTTGAAAATTTGTAAAGTTAAAAGTTCATAAAGTTGAGTATTTCAATCATGATAATTCATTTTTCTCTGTGAAAACTCAATATTTCTCTGTGTAATAGCTATACCACAAAGTTGCTCAAAGTAAACTCAAAGTTACACAAAGGTATTTAATACATCTATATTCAATATTTAACAACTACTGAAAAACAAATATTCTTCTTAATAATTCTTCTTCCTCTGTGAAGCTCTGTGAAAACTCAATATTTCTCTGTGTAATAGCTATACCACAAAGTTGCTCAAAGTAAACTCAAAGTTATACAAAGGTATTTAATACATCTATATTCAATATTTAACAACTACTGAAAAACAAATATTCTTCTTAATAATTCTTCTTCCTCTGTGAAGCTCTGTGGAAACTCT
>QMPG01000569.1 GCA_003648455.1 Bacteroidota bacterium | reverse complement strand
TAGAAAATTACTGTAATCAAGAATCAAACCTTGAATTAAAATAGAATTGAAACTGAAAAGAATTAAGAACAGAAATTAAATTTCGTTCATAGAATCATATTTTGAATCAAAACACCGGCGGCTAACACACGCTCAAAATTAATTGCCGGGAAATAAATAACTTAACCATTTGCCGTCCGTTTCAAGTCCGTTGTCTCAGAAAAGTAATAACTTCGCAACGGCAACTAATTTTAGCGCAACCGTTGTGGGTAATTTAAGAAAATGGACAGTAAAGTAGTAAATAAAGCAATAATTTCAATAATCCGACCGATATTAAAGGAAAACGGATTTGATAAATTTAGTGGTCGGACTTATTGGAGATATCACTCAGACAGAATTGATATTTTGAATTTTCAATCCTTCAACTCTTACAATGCTGACGTTCTGGGTTGCACGACATTTTCTTTTTCAGTAAATCTATCGGTATATCTGACTTATGTGCCAGAACAAACCAACCTGAAAGAAAAAGATGGAAAAATAAGACCTGATGAAGCACAAGGACATTTTAGAAGTGGAATAAAAAAAGGAATAAAACAACCAGAATTTCCAAGAAAAGATATTTGGTTTATTGACAACAAAGGAGAAAATATCACAACTGCTATTACAGACTGTAAAAACCAAATTCAACAAATCGGACTTGATTGGTTTAAAAAGTTTGACACAAGAGATAAAATTTTCAAAATCTTGACCAAAGATCAAATTGATATGGATGGAACTTGGGGTTTTGGTAATTTTGATAGTACAAGTCGGAATGAATTGATTGCTTATGTAGCATTTGAACTTGGACAAACAGAATTGGCTGTTGAAAAATTAAATAGACTGATTGACTTTTATCGAGAGCAGTTTGAAAATATGAAATATGATTATTATTTACAGCAAATTAAAAAAACAGAGAAAGAAATAGAAAGAATAAAAAACTACCCACAACAAAAAATATAGTGCATTTGGCAGATAGTGCTAAAAATGAAGATTATATCAATAAATAAACATAGTAGTAAATTGAAAAACTGGAGCGTTGAAATGCCAAACGCACCATATTCAAACCGTTAGCACCAACTAAATGCGTTGTTATAATTAATATCAGTTAATATGAAAAATAATAATTTATTAGACGGAAAGTATAAATTTTCTGATATAGTTGATATTTCTCAATTAACGGAAATTTTTACGAAATTTTCTAAAGCTACCGGTTTTACTATCGGACTTGTTGATAATAATTCTCTTGAAATTCTTGTAAAAACAGGTTGGCATGACATCTGTGTGAATTTTCACAGAATAGATGTCAAAGCTTGCGAAGTATGTAAAAACAGCAACAAAATTCTTTTTACAAATTTAGAAAAGGAAAAAGCCGTAAAAATTGTAGAATGTGAACATGGGTTATACGATTGTGCAACTCCAATAATAATTGAAGGAAAACATATTGCAAATCTTGCAACAGGTCAATTATTAATGCAAAAGCCAGATATTTCACGATTTAAACAACAAGCAAAAGAGTTTGATTTTGATGAACAAGCATACATAAAAGCTTTACTTGAAGTTCCAGTTGTTAATAAAGAAAAAGTAACTGAAATGATGGATTATCTTGCAGAATTTTCAATATATATTGCAAAGCAAGGACTTAATAAACTTCGCACAAACAAATTAAATGATGAACTAATAAAAGCAAAAGAAAATGCAGAAGAAAGCGACAAATTAAAAACTGAATTTATACATAATATGTCGCATGAAATAAGAACACCGATGAACGGGATTTTAGGCTTTTCTAATTTTCTTAACAATCCAGAATTATCAAATGAAGAAAGAAAGAATTATATAAATATAGTTCAGAGTAGCGGAAACCAATTATTACGAATTATTGATGATATTTTGGAAATCTCAAAACTTGGAACAAAACAAGTAAAAACAATTGAAAAAGAAATTTGTCTAAATGACTTATTGTTGGAGCATTTTACAGTTTTCGACATAAAAGCAAAAGAAAATAAAATACCTTTATATTTAAACAAAGGTCTTTCAGATAAAGAAAGTATAATACTAACAGATGAAACGAAACTAAATAAAATTCTTAGTAATTTATTAGAAAACGCTTTGAAGTTTACAAAAGACGGTTTTATTGAGTTTGGCTATACACTAAAAACTGAGAGTGAGCCTGTCGAACTTGAAATTTATGTAAAAGATACAGGAATAGGAATAAAACAAGAAAGTCAGAAAACAATATTTGACCGTTTTTCGCAAGAAGAAAAAGAATTATCACGCAATGTTGGCGGACTGGGTTTAGGATTATCAATAGCCAAAGAAAATGCTGAATTACTTGGCGGTAAAATTACACTAAAATCAGAAAAAGGAAATGGTGCAATTTTTTATGTTACAATTCCTTATAAACCTGTTAATCACAAGCATAAAAATGACAATTCAAATACTGACAAAACCAGAACGACAAAAAAACAAGCCAAATATACAATTCTAATCGTAGAAGACGAAGAAGTAAATTATTTATACCTTGATATTTTACTCACAGATATTAAATTAAATTTAGCAATCTTACATGCAAAACATGGAAAAGAAGCTGTTAAAATGTGTAAAGAAAATTCTGCAATTAATCTTATTTTAATGGACATAAAAATGCCAATAATGACGGGCTTGGAAGCTACAAGATTAATAAAAGAATTTCGTCCCGATTTGCCGATAATTGCACAAACAGCGTATTCGACAAATGATGAGAAAAAACAAGCATTTTCGGCAGGTTGTAATGATTTTATTTCAAAGCCAATAAGCGAAGAAACTTTAAACAATGTTATTAATAAATATCTGATAATGTAAGTATAGCAGGTGCTAACATGCAATATACTCCATAATTTTTGCCGCAGGCGCAACACAAAAATTACGTAGCATATTGCCACCGTTAGCAACAAGGCGAAGGCCACCACACATTTAAGCACTTTCGGTT
>QMPG01000568.1 GCA_003648455.1 Bacteroidota bacterium | reverse complement strand
TTTTTAGTTTTTTTGCTATGTTGAACTTATTTTAAGATTGGTAGAACTTAGCAGTAAACAGTCTACAGTTGTTGACAATCGCTAAATAGGCTTGACTCTTGTAGAAGTAATTTATAAGTTAAAGTATTGAAATTTGTGCAATGATAAAATATGCCTTGATAGAAAAGGCTAAGGTTAAGCATGTAAATAGAGAACCTTTGATTCAAGGGCCATAGAAGGCCAAAATTAGTCAAACGCTATTCAGCACAATTGAGCTTTTCTATTATAAACCTCTCATCTTTTTACATTATTCTTACTATCTTTGACCATAAAGGTATTTGGCTTGGCTCAAATGTGCATAGAATACTTATCTGTTAGCTGTTATTAGAAGGATAAGATGAGAAAAATAATAATAATAAATTCAATATTAATAGTTTTAACATTTATAGTAGCCTTCTATGGGAAGAGTGTTTTGAATTCTTATATCTCGTTAACTTTTCCAACAATTTTTCTGAAAGTGTCTTATTCATACCTTTGGTGGACTTTACCGACTTTGTTAGTTCTTGGAGTTTTATATGGTTTTAAAAATATACCCGCAAATTTAGGACTAAACAAAGGACTGATAATCGGATTTTTATTTTCAATAATAACAGTGTCACCTATGATTGTGAGTTCAGCAATAATTGGAAAGATTGGAGATAATCTTGATTTTGGAAATTTGCTTCATACTACTTTTATTGCTGGATTTTTTGAAGAATATTTTTTTAGAGGTTTTTTATTTGGGATTCTATTTCGGAAATTAAAGTGGGGTTTTATTCCTGCATCAATACTTGGAGGAGTAATATTTGGATTAGGACATATTTATCAAGGCTCAACACTTATAGAAACGACAGGTATATTTGCAATAACAACAATTGGTGCAATTTGGTTTTCATGGCTATATGTTGAATGGGAAAAGAATTTATGGATTCCGATATTTCTACACACATTAATGAATTTATCCTGGATTTTATTTGAAGTAAGCGACAATGCATTAGGAGGTGTTTATACGAATCTATTTAGAGCAATAACTATTGCATTAACAATAATAATAACAATTCTCTATCATAAAAAAAGAGGATTGAATATAAATAGAAAGAATTTAATCATAAATAACAACAGATAACAATGTGTGAAAATAATAGTCGAGATAGTGGTAAGTTCAAGGGGCGTAGTCCACTTCAACTTTTTTTTAACTTGACAGGAAAGTCTCACGCAATCGCTTATTTTTCACATACTTAACGTTGTACCCAATCAAAAAGAAGAAATAGAAAATAAAAAAATGTAGGGATATGAAAAGCACTGTAATGATATTATTGATTTTAAACTCAGGTTTGTTATTTGGACAAACACATCCATTTCCAAATCATACTGTTTATTTTGGGAATTATATTATACCCAGTAATTACACACAAACACAGTTAGATACTCAAACTCAATTATTTTATGATGATTGGAAATTAGCATATCTTAAAAATGATTGTGGAAATACAAATGAATATTATGTATTTAGTGGTAATGGAGCAAAAAATGTATCAGAAGCACAAGGATACGGAATGTTAATAACAGCATATTTTGCAGGATACGACCCAAATGCACAAACGTTTTTTGATGGGTTATATAGATTTTATAAATCTCATCCGAGTAATATAAATAGTAATTTAATGGATTGGCAACAAATCAGTTGTAATGATAGTCCAAGTTCAGATGATGATGCAGCAAGTGATGGAGATATTGATATTGCTTTTGCTCTTTTATTAGCCCATTATCAATGGGGTAGTAACGGAACGGTCAATTATTTATCAGAAGCTCAAACATTAATTAATGCAATTATGCAAGACGAAATAAATCAAACTACTTGGAGTGTAAAACTTGGTGATTGGAGTAATGCAAGCGACCCAAATTATTTTTACGGAACAAGACCGTCAGATTTTATTACAGACCACTTTAATACATTTTCTTGTCTAAACAATTATTGGAATAATGTAAGAGATACTTGCTATTCTTTGATTGAAAATATACAACTAAATTATAGTTTAACAACAGGTTTAATCCCAGATTTTATTGTTAATGTAAATACAAACCCAAGTCCAGCAGGGGCGAATTATTTAGAAGATATTACAGATGGTTTCTATTCTTATAATGCTTGTCGAGTTCCTTGGCGATTAGGAACAGATTATTTAATTAATGGAGAAGTAAGAGCACAAACAGCAATTAATAAAATTAACACTTGGTTAATTACAACAACAGGTGGCAACGTAAGTTCAATCTCTAATGGATATGAACTAAATGGAACAGCACAGTTCAACTGGAATGATGCAACATTTATTGGTCCTTTTACGGTTGGTGCAATGTTAGAAACGACAAATCAAACTTGGCTAAATAATTTATATGATGAACTATTACTTAAGAATGACTTGGTAAATGGTGATTATTATTCAAATACTATAAAATTACTTTCAATGATTGTAATATCAGGTAATTATTGGACACCAGAGTGTAGCGCGATTTTAAGCGTTAATGACATAAATACAAAGAATGAGAATATTTTAATTTATCCAAATCCAGCAGAGAATAATATTTCTATTAATATCTTGTTAGAAAACAAAAATGTAAATTATAAAATCACAGATATTAATGGAAAAATATTAAAGGATGGTAATTTATCACAAAATCATAATATAATTGATATTACATCATTTGAAGTAGGGATTTATTTTATTTCTATTAGTACCAATGAAAGTACATTTACAAGAAAAATCATAAAAGAATAACTGGGTATAATAATAGATGTAAGTCGTTGTACAAGTGGTAGTTAAATTAAAGATTGGCTATGGTTCAGATGTTCTGTGATATTTTTAATATCTGTATTGCCTATTTTAAGCAAGTAATTAGTACACTGGTAATTAGTAATTAAAATAATAAAACTATATTTTTAATTACGAATTTCTAATTACCTGTCAATTAGC
>QMPG01000567.1 GCA_003648455.1 Bacteroidota bacterium | reverse complement strand
AGCTTCTTTAATTTTTTCCTTTAATTCAGGATTTCTTTGTATTCTACCAATAATTCGTTTTATAGTTAAGGCTCTTGATTCTTTTTGGTCTTTAAATTCTAATGATAATTCATTATTTGCAAATTCTATTACATCTTTTATTCTCGGAAAAACTTTCTTGTCTTCTAAAAAAGCCTTTATAATTTCTAATTTCTCATTAAAAGATATATTTTTTGAGTAAGTATTATTCTGAGTATCTTGAATCTTTTTAAAAGTTTTTATATTCTTGATAAATAATTTCAAGGAAGAAGTATCAAGTCCTTTTTTCTCAAAAGTTGATAGTTCTTTTAAAATTTCTTCAAGTTGATTTATATATTTATTTAGTTCCATTTCTCTACTCATCTAATTTTATTAATAATTCAGTTACAAAATTTTTATACGAGATTAACCCATCTTCGTTTGGATGAATTAAAAAAGCCGGTTTGTTATATTTTGCTGCTTCACTTATTCTAACCGTATCAGGTATAGTTGTCTGAAAAGTATAAATATTTAATTCTTCATCACAAGTTTTTCTAATACTATCCAAATGATGATTATGGTCTATTGTTCTTCTTTTTACCTTTGTAAATAATACACCTAGTATTTCTACATTACAACCGGGTAATTTTGATTTTAATTGTTCTATTCTATTGATGAACAAAGGTAATCCAATAGCTGCATAAAATTCTGGGGCAACAGGAACTATGATATAGTCACTAACCACTAATGCATTTTGTGGTGCAATTGTAAGGTTAGGTGGACAGTCTATAAGAATAAAGTCATACTCGCTGTTTAAGTTTTGTATTTGTCTTGATAGTATATTTTCTCGTCCTGGTTGTGCACTCAAATCCAAATCGAGAAAAGTTAGTTCAATGTGAGAAGGTATTAAATCTAATCCTTCAATATCACAAACATTACTAATTATAGCATCATTAATATCAAACTCCTTATCACGACTTGAAAAAGTTTTATTCATTCCCAATACATCTGCAATTGTTGCAGTGTCTTTTATTTCTTTCCATTTATCAAGTCCAATAAATGAAAAAGTTGCATTTGTTTGTGGGTCAATATCTATAACCAAAACGTTTTTTTTATATTCTTTTGCTAAAATTGTAGCAACTTCTACAACGCTGGTTGTTTTACCAACGCCACCTTTCATATTAATAAATGATATTATTTCCATAATTTTCCTTTTTTGTTAATGCACCACAACGGTTTGAATATGGTGCGTGCCGCATTTTAAAGCTATTCACTTTCAATTTACAATCAATGTTTATTAAAGCTCTAACTTTCATATTTACTACTACTTGCGGCATGCACTATATTTTTTGTTATAGCGTGTTTTTCCATTTATTAATTTCTTTTTTTACGCTGTCATAATTTGGACACCATTCTTTTTCACTATATTGCCAAACTCTTTGAAGCGTGTCATTTGTTATATCAGGTTCATAACCTGCAATTTTCATTCTTCTATAATATTCATTTTTAAAATCATCTGATATATAATCTTTTACTCCTTTTTTAAATATAAAACTATCAATTGGAGATGTATAAATAAATCCAGTAAACACATCTTCATACTTCAAATTGTTTTTCACGGGATACATATCAAAATTGTCTTTGCCAAATGGTGAATTTTTAAAATTAAAACCAACATTTTCTATTTTTAATATTTCAAAGGCTGCATCCCATTTCCCGTTTTGGTAAGGATAAAAAATATTGTTCTTGTTAAATAAATCATTTATAAGAACACTTGCAATTTTGTTTTTATACTTTTCTTTTAGATACCTTCCTGTATTATCCGCTTTCTCTCCATTTTTAGAATAACTTAAATTTGTAAAACCGTGTCTGTAATTCAAGATAATTAATGCTCTCTTTCGTTTAATATTTTGTTTTTTCATATTTTCAATGCCTTCGATAATTTGAGAAGCCATAATACTGTCTCTTGTATTAATTGTGTCCATAAACATTTTATATTGTTCCGATGTTATTGTTTTTTTCCAACTAAAAGGAATATCTGAATAATATAAGTTAATCTTTCTTTTATTAGTAAGTTCTTGATTTATTTGGTATAAACTAACTAAAAAATCATAATATGATGTCTTGTCCCAACTTGCTAAAAAAGGAATGTTTCTATATATTTTTAATGCTTTATTTTTTATTTCTTGTTCTGATAAACTTTCAGAGTTTAAAAATTCATTTACATTTTTTTGTTCTGTGCTAACACCCACTTCAACAAAGATATTTCCAACACCATTGATAAAATCTTTGTCAGAAATAATATCTAAAATAGTTTTATATTGAGAATATTCATAATGTGAGCGTTCTGATAAAATAACATAATCATATTTGTCGAATAATGATAAAATATAATCTTTTGCAGATTGATTATGATTTTGTAAAAATTCAACATAAGGTTTTATTTTAGGATTTATACTTGTATTATCTTCACTTTTTTTATTGTGATTATTACAATTAGTTAATGTAATAATTAAAAAAATTATTATAAGTTGTTTATATCTCATTTTCTTTTATTTAATACGCTATAACGGTGGCAATATGAAAAGTTGGGCTTTTTGAAACAATTAACTTTCAATTTACCACATTGTTTATTTATTGTTAAATCGTTCATATTTAGCACTATCAGCCCAATTTTTTATATTGCGTGTTACCTGCTGATTTTTATATGTATTTTCTCAATTCAGCCAAGAATTTTGCCATTTTGGTCAAATCTTCTTTTTGTTCATCTGTAATTCCATCAGGATCAAAGTGCATTATATCATTTCTAATTTCACGAACTTTGTCAAGATGTTTAATGAAATGAGTTCGTTCAATTGAAAGTTTTAATTTGTCCCAATGTTCTGGTTTTTCAATAATTCTAATATAGTCTCCAAAGTTTAAGTCATCAATATGTTCAATTTCTCTTTCTTCTTCTCCAATCTTGCAAAATATTCGTAATTCTTTCACAAGGAATT
>QMPG01000566.1 GCA_003648455.1 Bacteroidota bacterium | reverse complement strand
TTCTTCAAATTGCATTGTTTCTTTCATTACATTCGGGGCGCGACTTGAAGTCGCACTCCGAATAAAGATTAAATTTAATACTCCCCAACTTTTACTATTTGCCCTAATCTGTTTACTTTTAACTTTATACAGCGGTCTTTTATTGATTTTTTTTGAAAAACAGCTGTTTTTGTGTTAAAACCAGTAACTTTTTTCTTTTTTTCATTCCAACTAAAATCAACTTCGTGATTTGCAATTTCAGTAGCTATAGTATTAGGCGTAAAATAACAAGTTACCCCTGTAAAATCATTAACAACAAAAACTCTATTTTTTTGTTCAACCGATAAGTTAGAAAAATCGATATTATTAATGTTTTCTAGTTCTTCATTGGTAGGAACATAAACCAAATCGTTTGGCGATAAGGTAAACAATAAATTACCTTTTGATTTATCAACAGGAACAGCAGTACGTTGTTCTTTAGGTAAATTTGCCATTTGCTTTTGGTGTTCAATTACTAAATTCAAAGGTATTGTGTCAAAAACTCGTTTTTTATTTCCATTTTTATCGGTGGTTTCGTACACTGCAAAAAATAAGTTAGTACCTTTTGCTGCCTCAACGTATTTCTTACTTTTAGGGCTATTTTCGTTTTCCGATAAGGCAAATTTAGAACCTACTTCAAATAAACGAACCTTATAAATTGGATGATGTTTTTTACCATCGTTTAATTGAATAATATTCTTATTTAATTCTTCAATACCAATAGGGCTAAACGCATTTTCAAAATCTTCTTTTCCTTTATCGTCGATATAATTTTTTAAATGGTTTTCAAGAATTTTAACTATACCTTTGTCGGTAATTTTTTCTAAATGTTTTCTGTTCTTAATATCGGATAATGATGTTCTTACAGCCGTTGCTATTTTACCTTTTGGTGCGTTAAAACTAATTTTTCCTGATACTGTTTCTTTATGCATAGGCTTACGTATAGCCCAATTTTGTCCTTCTTGTTTTACTAATTTCTTTTTATACTCTCCGTTTTCGTCTTTTACCCATTTTTGATAACTGTTTGTTGCTTTATTTATTACACGTAGGTTTTGTTTAAAACTAACAATAATATTATCTAAACTATTTTTTACATCAGCAGGAAACGAGCTCCAAGGTTGCTGAAAGTGTTTAGTATAATGTCCTTCTTTATTTTTTATTAATAACGATGGTTGTAAATCGTATTTTTCTTTTTCGTTATTCAACGAATTTAAATACTGAATATGTTTACGTGTAGTTAAGGCAATTACTATAGCGTCTAATGCGTGGTGGCGATGGTCAATCCTTTTTTTGTTAAAACCTTTTTGTAAATCGTCGGGAACTGTTGGTACTATTGTACCTTCGGTATTTTCGTAAGTAAAATCGTTTGTATTGGTAAGTTTATTAAGTCTTTTAAATCTTGGTAAAACTATTTCGTTCCATTTATTATTTAAGCCCCAATCTTGTTTAAGTTTCGATGTTATTGCTCCGGTAACCGATATTAAATTTTTAGATGTTTCGCTTTGCTCGCCATCTTCCCTAACAATATTACTTAATAAGCCTTTTACAAGTTTGCTAATATATCGACTATCATTCATTTGTCGTTCAATAAACCCTTCGGGTATTTCTTCAGATAGCAATTTTGTTAATTTAGCTCTATTTTTCGAAAAATACCTTTTGCAGTGATTTTCGTATGTGTCTAAATTAAATATTTTAACTTGGTTTCCATTTGTTAAACTTACAATTTGTCCTTGGTGTGCTTTTATAAATTCGTAAGCTGTTTTGTTTGTTTTAAGTTCGTTTACTTCGCTTTCGCATATAATTTTATTGCTCATCGAATTATCGAAATATCGCGATTGAGGAATAATGTGTTCAATCTGATAATCGGTTGAAAACAATTTGTTTAAAGGAATAACAGCACCTGTGTATGGCGAAACATATCCTTGCTCTAACCATAATTTGTAACGAACAATATCGTTTCTACTTGGTTTAGGGTTTTTTCTTATTTTTTCAATGTCATCGCTTATATTTTCAATGATTTGATAAACGCCTTCTTCGTAGATTTTAAGAATTTCTTGATGGCTTGGCGAGAAATCTTTTACATCGGAAACACCATCATTCATCAATTCTTTTAATATCTGCTTTATTCTATGGTTTGTATTTTCGTTTTCAGTATTCTTTTTAGCTAAAGATTCACGCTTGCCGGCAGGATTTTTCATTTCTCTACCTAATTCTAAATGAATGGCATTAAAATTACCATATTCATTCCAAATATCTCTAACTGTCCTTAGCGTTTCGGTAACCACTTGTTCGACAATAGGATTGCGTAAACTATGTTGCTTAAAATTCTTTAAATATTCGTCAATATCTTCCGGGGTGTGCCATTTTGTAATATTATCGGCTTCTGAGTGTCTGCCATATACAGCATATCCTGCTTGATATGTATTTAACCCACAATATGGGTTCTTATTTTGAAACTTAATAAAACTTTTAAGCATTTGCTTTTGAATATCGTCATCAGATATAGCTTCAACTTGTGCTTTATTAAAGTTAACACTTTCTAATCGTTCAATAATATCGTTTATTCGTTGTTTTGCATCGTCAATAATTATATTCTCGTTCCAATACTTACCAATTCGCATTAGAGGCAGTAATTTTTTAATTGCTTTTTCTGAATATGCCGCATAATCGCTTTTAAAAGGAGGGAATTTTTCGAAAGCTGAAACAAAACTTTCAACATCTAAATTATTTTTCTTAGCAAAAGTTTTAAGAGCTTGTTTGTATTGCTCTTTATCGTTTACAGAATAAATTATGTGCCAAAGTTTTTGAATTAACTCTACTGTAATGAGGGCGTCACTTGAAGTGACACCCTCATTTATTTTAACCTTTTTAAGTCGAGATAAAAATTGAGCACGAGTTTCACTCATCGGATATATTTTATCCTCAACATAATTCCAACGGTAATTATTCTTTTCCGATTTATTTATATACTTTTCTTTT
>QMPG01000565.1 GCA_003648455.1 Bacteroidota bacterium | reverse complement strand
GCTACATTTGCATTTTTATTAATTTTGGGACATAAACCAAACTGATATTTTAAACAATGTCGTGTTGTCATAATTGTTTTACCGGCAACATTTTTTTGCAACTCAAAGGCAGCTTCTGTTTTCTCTACTTTATGGCGCTTATAAAACTCGTCTGCTTTTTTGTTTGAGATATTTGCATTAAAATCAAGCTCTTTGGCAGGATAAGGAAAATCATTTTTGATAAATTCCTCTCTTTGCAACTTATAATTTCTTTCTCTTTCTTTTTCAAGAAGAATTAATACTTCTCGTCGCATATTGTTTAGCGCACTAATCTTAATAAAATAATTTTCTGCTACTTTTATCTCAATTTTTGATGCATTAAATATCGAATTCCCGGTTTTGTTTAATTGATTATTTATATTCGCATTTAAATTATTTTCATTTTTTGATAATATTTTCTGACAATCATAACAATATTGAGCAAGATTATCATCTTCATCTTTTGCTCTAAGAGAAAACCCTTTATCTGTTTCTTCAAAAATAAATTCAACATCAATTTTTCGTTGCGATGTGTTATTTGAATTTATTTTTTTCGTAAATTCCTTATCCAGATTTCTATAAATAATTGTTTTCTCTTTTATATTGATTTTTTCTGCCGGATAAACTTTATTTCGAACAACATTATTAATATTTACGCCAATAAGCTTATCATCTTTATTAAAAAAACAAATTCCATCGCCATTATGAAGCTCTGATTTTGAATTAATTACAAAATAATCTTTATCAATAATACTTACTTTTCCAATAAATTCACCAATTGCTTTATTTGTGTTAAGCGATACAATATTCTTTTGTCGGCCGTGTAAAAAATAATCGGTAAAGCCACGCGAGAATGTTTTTTCAGGCACAGGTTTAAAATAAAATTTTGTTTTGCCCGACGATGATTTTTTAATTGAATTATCTGTTTCAATTATACTATCAATTTTTTGACGATAATAAGAAGTAATGTTTTTCACATAACTAACATCTTTCAATCTGCCTTCAATTTTAAAGGTTGAAACACCTGCATTAATCAGTTCGTTAAGATAAGCCGAATTATTTAAATCTTTCATCGATAACAAGTGTTTATCTTTAGCCAAAATATTTCCATTTGCATCAACCAAGGAATAAGGCAATCGACAAGGCTGAGCACATTCACCTCTGTTTGCACTTCTGTTATACACAGCTTGACTAAAATAACATTGCCCGCTAAAACTCACACATAATGCACCATGCACAAAATATTCAAGTTCAATATTTGTATTTCGTTTTATATTATTTATTTGATTCAATGATAATTCTCTTGCGAGGATAAGTCTTTGAAAACCTACATTCTGTAAGAATAAAATTTTCTCTAAATCATAATTATGCGTTTGTGTGCTGGCATGCAAAGGAATTGGCGGCAAGTCTAATTCTAGTAATCCCATATCCTGAATAATAAGAGCATCAGCACCTGCTTGATGAAGTTGGTTTATAATTTTTTGAACTCCTTCTAATTCGTCATCATAGAGTATTGTGTTGATTGTGATATAAACTTTAGAATAATATTTATGGGCATAATTAATGAGAGTTTCAATGTCTTGAATACTATTACCGGCAGCTTTTCGCGCACCAAATTTTGAAGCCCCAATATAAACAGCATCAGCACCGTGATTTATTGCAGCAATACCACAATCTATATTTTTGGCAGGCGATAAGAGTTCAATAGTTTTCATTTGTTGAATATTTGTCCTGCAAAAATAATATTATTTTTTAGTCTTTAAATAAGTAGTTTTAAAGTAGGTTTATCTGATGAGTTTTTTAAAATCAGGAATCAGAGAAGTAATCTTAATTCTGCTTTTTCTGTTTTTTTCTTGTAGATAATAAATAATATCTGTAACTGCATTACGCGGAATAAAATTTACGGTATGTACTAAAAACTGATTAAATAAACCCGGAATTGCAACTCTATCTCCTCTTTGCAGTGCACGATATCCATATCTTGCAACACTTTCAGGATCTGCTAAATTCAGATTAATTAATCGAGGTTCAATATCAGAAACTCGTTTTTGAAAACCTGTTTTTACAGGTCCCGGACAAAGAGTAGTAACAGTTACGCCTGTGCCCTTTACTTCTTTGGCAATAGCTTCACTAAAAGATTGGACATAAGCTTTTGAAGCATAATAAATTGACATTAACGGACCCGGTTGAAAAGCAGATGTTGATGACACATTTAAAATTTTCCCTTCACCGCGGTCAACCATATCTTTCAAAAATAATTTTGTTAAATGTGTAAGAGCAAAAATATTAAGTTGCAGCATTTTAGCTTCTTTCTCCCAGTCTGTATCATAAAATTTACCAAAATTACCAAAGCCGGCATTATTAATTAAAACATCAATTTTTATATTTTGCCTCTTTAATTCGTTATATATTTCTTTTACCGCATTAGGTTTAGTTAAGTCTTTAGAAAAAACTAATACATGCACATTATGCTTCTGTTCAAACTCTTTTTTTATTTCTAATAATCGATTTTCTGTTCTTGCTATTAATACAACATTATATGCATCTTGTGCTAATAATTTAGCAAATTGAAAACCAATACCACCCGATGCTCCTGTTATTAATGCTGTTCTTTTCATATTATATTTATTACAAATTCATAGTTGAGACTCCTCCGAAAACTAAAGTTATCAATTTATAGCCGCTTAGCGGATTTGTAACAAATTGACGTACAAATTCATAGCTTTCAGTCTTTTTGTAAAGTTAACCGCTTATATTATATTTATTACAAATTCATAGTTTAAAACGTAAAATTTTCAAAATTATTTTATTAAAAAAATCTAAAATCTTTAATAAAGTAATCAACTTTATATATAACACTATTAACCCGAAAAATTCATAATTTTTCTACGCTTAAGAATTACCAACAAATTTGGTGTTTTTTAAACCCCAAATTTGGGTACTTCTAATGCGGGATTTCCCGCTTTACTTCCCACTATCCATC
>QMPG01000564.1 GCA_003648455.1 Bacteroidota bacterium | reverse complement strand
ATCTTAACTTTATCCCAACACCAGAAATATTTTGCAGTTCAAGATGAGTATAATAATCTAAAAAATCATTTTGCCTTTATATCTAATGGAAATCCTAATTATTCAGATATAATCCGGAAAGGAAATGAAAAAGTTGTTAAAGCAAGATTAGAAGATGCTGAATTTTATTATAATGAAGACAGTAAGCAACCATTAGATAAATTTGTCCCAAAATTAAAAAATGTTCTATTCCAAGCTAAACTCGGTAGTTTATTAGAGAAAACACAAAGAATAGAAAAATTGGTAGAATATTTAGCTGAAATTTTAGATATTAATCAAAAAGATAAAAAAGATGCAATGCGAACTGCATATCTCTGTAAAGCAGATTTGGTTACATCGATGTTAGGGGAAAAGGAATTCACAAAACTACAAGGTTACATGGGAAGTAAATATGCCCGTTTAAGTGGTGAAAATCCGATTATTTCAACTGCAATTTATGAACACTATTTACCACGGGGACAAAACGATAAACTTCCTCAAACTTTAGCCGGTTCTTTAGTTGCAATTGCAGATAAAATGGATTCTGTGTGTGGAATCATTGGTGTGGGACTTATCCCTTCCGGTTCTAATGATCCTTTTGCTCTACGAAGAGCAGCAAATGGAATTGTTCAGATTATTGATTTTAAATACTTCAATATCAATTTATTAGAATTAATTAACAAATCATTCTCATTTCTTGAAGATAAATTGGAACACCCTGACTTTAATAAAAAAATTGTAATCGAATTTTTTAAACAGCGGGTAAATTGGATGTTACAACAGGCAAATATCGAATATGATGTCATCAAAAGTGTAATGCACATAGATTTTTCTAATATAACTGATTTGAAACAACGTGCTTTGGACTTACAAGAATTTAAACAAAGGGAAGATTTCATAAAACTTGTACTCGGTTTTAAAAGAGTTTCCAATATAATTATGAACCAAACTATTTCTGGAGAAGTAAATCATCAACTTTTAATTGAACACGCAGAAAAGATTCTTTACGAAAAATATATTATTCTTTCTCAAGAAATTAAAAATTTTTTATTGAAAAAAGATTATAAGAAAGTTATGGAAAAACTTGTTTACTTTAGGGAATATATTGATAATTTTTTTGATGATGTTTTAGTAAATACAGATGAACTAAATCTGAGAGAAAACAGATATAAATTATTAAATAACATAAGAAAATTATTTTTGAAAGTTGCAGATATAGCAAAAATTGTTGTATAATGCTTGAATAGAAACCTATTAATGTATAATTAGTTAAGCAAATAACTAATATTTTTTTAATTGAAAATTATAATTTTATTTTTTTATTATTAAAATATTTACCATTTTCTTCTTGTTCCCAGTCCCTTGCTTGGAATACATCTCTTTTTTATTATCAGGCAGGACTTAGTCACTTAATTCTAAAATTCTTACATCTTTTGGCAAAAAATTTTTATGTGTCTCTGTGAAGCTTTTATTAATTACTGCTCTCACATTTATTTTTTTTATCCAACTTTTTTATTTTTGTGTCATTTCGTGTTAATTTGGCTACACCATTGACTAACTGGGGTGGCTAAATATTTTTTGGTGTTACTCAGTGGTGAATTCCTTTTAGTTTCGGTTTAACCGAGTTAAAGTTATAAAAAAATAAATTCAATAAGGAGTTTAAATGGCAATACAAATTTCACATAGAGCAAAAGCGATTAAACCTTCTCCCACGCTTTTAGTTTCCACTTTAGCAAAGAAAATGCAAGCAAATGGAATTGATGTAATTAATTTTGGCGTAGGAGAACCAGATTTTAATACACCAGATTATATTAAAGAAGCTGCCAAAAAAGCAATAGATAATAATTTTACAAGATATACAGCGGCGGCAGGTATTCTTGAACTCAGAGAAACCATTTCTGCAAAGCTGAAAAAAGATAATCAACTAGATTATAGTCCTGAAGATATATTTGTTTCTCCGGGTGCAAAAGCTTCTATTATTAATATTTTAATGACAGTTTGTGATCCACGCGATGAAGTTCTAATTCCTACTCCATATTGGGTAAGTTACACTTCTCAAGTGGAAATGGTAGATGCTTTCCCAGTTCTTTTACCAACAGGATTATCAACTAATTTTAAAATTAAAGCGAAGCAACTTGATAATACTCTAAATTCTCTTTGTAATCCTAAAGCTCTAATTTTAAATTCACCAAACAATCCAACAGGTTCAGTTTATAATAAAAATGAGTTAAAAAAAATCGCTGAAATTTGTTTAAAGTATAATATTTTAGTAATTTCTGATGAAATTTATGAAAAACTGATTTATGATGGTGTAAAACATATTTCTATTGCTTCTATTTCTGATGAAATGAAAAAACTTACTATTGTAATTAATGGTGTATCCAAGGCTTTTGCTATGACCGGGTGGCGTCTTGGTTATTCCGCTGGTCCATCGGAGATTATTAAGAGAGCAATACGAATTCAGAGTCATACAACTTCTTGTGTTAATTCGATGACTCAAAAAGCAGCAATTGCGGCTTTAACCGAAAATAATGGAAATGTAGAAAAAATGCGTAAAGTCTTTGAGGAAAGACGAAACTATTTGGTAAATAGATTAAATGAAATAGAGAATGTAAAATGTCCCCTTCCTAGAGGAGCTTTTTATGCAATGCCTAATATATCTTATTATCTTCATAATAATAAAAAAGGAATAACAAATTCAAATAAATTATGTGAATATTTATTAAAAGGTTTTAATGTTGCTATTGTGCCCGGTTCAGCTTTTGGTGTGGATAATTATGTAAGATTTTCTTATGCAAATAATATGGACAATATTAAAGAAGGGATTAAAAGATTTACAAATGGCTTACATAGCCTTATTGAGAGATAGAATTGAAAAAATTTGTCGAAGAACTCCAAAGACATAAACAAGAAAGAAGAACTCGAAAAAGTTCAAGTTGGATTAATTTAATCTTTCGTATTCTTCTTTTAATTTTTGTGATAT
>QMPG01000563.1 GCA_003648455.1 Bacteroidota bacterium | reverse complement strand
TCATAATTAATTCAATAAAATATTTTCAATTTTCTTACTTGCTTCTTTCAATGCTTCTTTTGTTTTGTCTTTCAGTTTTTGTGCTTGTTCTCTAATTCCTGAAATATGTTCTGCTATTTCTTTTTGTTTGTCGAGTGGGGGAATTGGTATTTGAATATTTAGCCAATCATTTAATGTTAAATGCTTTATTACTGTACCTATACTAATTCTATCTGATAATTGTTTATACAAATTTAATGAAAGTAAACATTTTAATAAGTAGTTATTAAAATTATCGTTTGTGGCAATTCTTAAAATGCCGCCACTAATAATATAATCTTCGTCTTTTTCAACGACAACACAAAAACCGATTGTACCATCTTTTGTATATAAAACTTCTCCAACATTAGGTTTATAAAACTTTTTTAATTTATGAAATGTATTAGCACTTATCTTTTTATCAGTACTATTTACTTTAATATTAAAATCATCCATATCAGCTACTCTAACGAATGAAAATCCATCAGAAACATATTCTTTTGAACCAACTTCCGTTCCTTTTGATAGTTTTGTAATTGCTTGTTTTAGAGAAATAACCTCATATTTGCAATTGTTAATTGCGTTAAATAATCCTTTAAAATACTCTTGATTATAAAATGGATCAAACCTTCCTCCCGAAATATCTTTTAACGAAACGGTAAACATCCTATTTCCCAAAGTATTTTCAGGTGGTTCAGGTAAATTAATTCCCAACTCGCCAAGCAAATAATTATCAATACTTGATAAAAGTCTTTCGGCTTCTGCTTCGTTTTGTTTTTTTTGCTCAATAACTTTCTTGGTAATTTCTAAAATTCTCTTGTCTTCAATTATCGGAATTGAAAGTAATGCGGGATAATCCAAAGCAGGTCTTGTTCCTCCTGTACTTCTGCGACTTGCTAATTTTTCGCCTATGTCAGAATTTAGATAAGCGGCAAGTGTTTCGCTAATTTCTTTGTTGCCTGTTTTTATTATACAAACATGCTGATTTATATTTCCTTCAAAATTTTCAGGTGCAACCGATGCAACTGCCATTCGCCCAACTCCTGTAATTTTTACCAATAAATCACCTTCCGAAACTTGGCTTCTTTTTAGCATTCCGTTGTGTGTTTCTTCGTTGATGTATTTACAATCGTCAAATTCTAAAATCCCTGTTGGCGATAGATTTTGAACTCTTAAAAAAGGTTTTCCATTTTTTTCGTCCGAGTAATATTTTTCAACTTCGGCAGTTTTGGGTGTTGCTCCGCTTGCAATTCCTTTTACATAATATCTTAATTTTTTAGGTTGTTTTGCCAAAACCTTTCTTTCTAATTCAAGCAATTCTGGAACATAATAAAAAGGGTCAAGACGCTTTTCTATTTCGCTTTTTTGTAAAATAAAAACTCTGTTAGGGTTAAGTTTTGTATTAGAAATCGTGTAGCTACTCATTATTTATCCAGTTTATCAGGGTTTTTACCCAATTTTTTATTGTCAGACTTTACTCTGCGTTCCAACTTCTTAATATCTTCTTCGGCTGGTAATTCTTCGGGTTTAATACCTCTTTCTAATAAAATTTTCCTTACAGAACGGTTATTGGTTATATGTTCGGCAGAAATTTGTCTTTCGGTTTTAAATCCTTTTTCCTTGGTATTAAAAACTGTAATTTCAGTAGCAAAATCCTTAGCTTTTATTGTAATTGTTGGTAAAAAATCGGCTAATGGTCTGTTTTGCGGAATACCTAGTTTTGCTTTCATTTGTTTAGTATTGTGTCCGCCAAACAATGCTTGGTCGCCTTTGCTTCTTATAATTCCAAAGTTTCTGTCGTTTCCCGTTTGTTCATAAATGAGTTCAGAAAGTTCTTTTTCAGAGTACGTTAATTTTTGTCGTGCTTGTAATCTTTCCCAGTCTTTTATTCGTTGTTCTATCAACTCAAACTTTCGTGTTTGAATAGCAAAATAATTTTGAGCAAAAGCAATGCTTTCTTTTCGAGGGTCGCCATTTTGAGTTATCAAATAGCAAGCATACCTTGTAAGCATAAAATCATCAATTTCTTTTGATGCTCCTTTTGGCATTGGTATCGTTTTCCTGATGTCGGGAAAATGATTGGATATGTCGTTACCACTGACTTCGCAAGCAATTTTTGCTTTGGTAATTACTTTATTAAAATTTTCCCACTTTGCATAACCAAGTAAATGTTGTAAATCTCTTGCAAACCAAAATTCTATTCCTTCTTCGGTAGTGTATGAATGTTCTTCAAAATTTTTGGTTAGTGATTGTATTATTTCTTTTTTCATACTTCTGTTTCGTTTATATGGTTAATAAACTTTGAAAGTTCTTTGCCTATTTCAATCAATTCGTTATTCCGGGTTTCCCTGCCTGTTGCATCATAACCAATGTCTTCTGCAATTGCCATAAAAATAGGGTAGTCGTCTAATTCTAATTGTTTTGCTACAAAATATTTTTCCGTTAATTCTTCTTTTAAGAAATTTATTTTGTCTTTGTATTCGTTTTGGATTTTAGTTTTATCGTCTTTTATAAATTCGTTAATCTCTTTTTTACTGAATTTAGGATTTTTCTTTTTAGCTTCTGTTTCTAATTTCTTTATTGTTTCTTTTTTATCTTTTTCCCATTTTTCGATGGTTTCAATGTATTTATTGTCGGATTTTACTTTTTCTTTTAATATATCTTTTTGATTGATAATTTTTTCGGTTTGCGTTTTCGTGTGTTTACGCAAGAACAAAACTGAGCTTTTTACGCCTGCACCTGTGGCAGAAAATGCAGTTTGTGGCATCGAAACAACCGCAACAATCCTGTACATTTCTTCAATATTATCTCTTACATATTGCATACTGCTATTTGTTAAAATCCCGTCAGGAATAACAATTGCCAGATAACCGCCTTCATTTAAAAAATTATAACATTGTTCGATAAACAATACTTCGGTGCTTTGACTGTCTCGCACTTTTTCTCTCAATGCTTTTACCGACAACCAATCATCTTCTTTTTTT
>QMPG01000562.1 GCA_003648455.1 Bacteroidota bacterium | reverse complement strand
TAAGGACTCTGGGGTTTAACCCCTTAGCTTCTTCAATAGTATATCCGGTAAGTTCGGTAAATTTAGGATTTACATATTCCAGGTTACCCTTTAAGTTAGTAATTGCTATAACCGATGGGCTTTGGTGCACTGCAGTTGAAAGTTTTTGTATGTCATCTTCAGCCTTTTTGCGATTAGTAATGTTGCTACTAAAAAGTGCATAGCCTACAATTATATTATCAGAATCATATATTCCTGAAACACGTGATTCTAAATATCGAATTCCATCCTTAGTTTTTTGCTCCACAAAATACTTATATTCTCCATTGCGATGAACTAACGCTATTGCTTTTTCCAATCGTTCATTTTCCACATTCTCCATTACGTGTATTTCCTGAACTGTTTTTCCAATAACTTCTTGAGCTGAATAACCAAAAAAGGTCTCAGCAATTGGATTGAAATAGGTAATTCGAAAATCAAGATCGGTTGTAGCAATGGACATATCAACTGATGACATTAAAATATTATCAAGCATTAAAGTTTTTTCAGATAATGCTTCCTCAGCTTTTTTACTTTCTGTAATATCAATAGATATTCCTAGAATCGCTCTTTTCTCATTCTTTGCAGTTTTAAAAGGAATTTTTGTTGTTTGTAATAACCTGATATTTCCTTTTGAATCAGTAATTTGTTCCTCAGGTATAAACTTTAGTTTTCCTGAGTTAATTACTTCCAAATCATCTTTAATATATTTTTTTGCATTCTCATTATCAGAAGTGACATTCATATCATGCTTACCAGTAATTTCTTCTACCGTTTTACCATAAGCATCAGCAACAGCTTTATTAACAATTAAATCTTTACCATCTTCATCTTTAACATAAATAAAATGAGGAACAAGGTCAATTATCTGACGAAGTTTAGATGCACTCTGTTTAATAGATTCCTCTACCTTCTTACGATCGGTAATGTCTGTAAAAATACCATCAGCATATTGAATACCATCTTTTGCATAAGTTGATATTGCTCTATCACGTAACCAAATCCATCGTCCATCTTTACATTGAATCCTATATTCTATATTAAACTCTATATTCTCTAGGAATAGATTTTTATATGCATTACCAACACCTTCTAAATCCTCAGGATGAATTCGGTCAAGAAAAAGACTTGAACCACCCTCATATATTTCTTCACTAGTGAAACCATATACATCTTTAATGTTTTCACTGATATAGACAGTATTGCCATTGATGTCTGTTGTCCAAACCACATCTGGAATACTTGTTACAAGCGAACGAAATTTTTCTTCACTTTCGCGGAGAGCTACTTCTGCTTTTTTACGTTCAGTTATATCATTTCCTATACTCAGAATTCCTTTTATTTCTCCACTATCATTTTTAATAATGGTATTTTCCCAACTAATTAACTTCTCAGACCCATCTTTAATTAAAATAGAGTTTGAATGAGAAGAAGCATCTGGCATATCCATAAGAATATCACTAAAAACCTTTGGAATAACAGAATCATCATTTTTTGGGATAAAAACTTCAAACCAATTTTTTTCCAGAACTTCTTCCTTTTTATAGCCAGTAAGTTCTTCTGCAAATTTGTTAAAAAGCCTAATATTGGCATCCACATCCAGAGTTACTATTATTGTATTGGCAGTTTCGAGAAGGCTTTCGGAGAACTGCTTTTCACGTTTAAGAGTTATTTCACTTGCAACAAGTTGTTGATTGTAGGCTCTCAATTGTTGTTCGGTTGCCGATAGTTGTTGGTTTGAAGCTTCCAGTTGCTGGTTTAAAGCCACTAATTGCTGCTCCGAATTCTCTAATTGAGCAATAATATTTTTTAGATCGTCAGGCATATTATTATTATTAGTTTTATTCATCATTTCTTGCAATCCATTAGAAGCTGTCTAAATTTCGTTTTTATTATTTTGGATGTAAACTTCTCAATTAAAGGTTTAAATAAGTTCGTATAATAATAGTTAGAATGCGAAAGATACAAAAATTAACGTGAGCATAAGGAACATTATCAATTTTTTACTGATTATCCCATAAGTAGTAAGAATTACCTCCAAAGCCAACCCCTTGTTTTCCTTCTTTTTGTACCAATATTTTTATTACATTTGCACACTTCCTAAAAAAGGAAAAACTGATTGAATTATTATGACCGAAGAAGAAAAAAACAATAGTGCAAATAACGAATATACTGCCGATAATATACAAGTACTCGAAGGCTTAGAAGCTGTTAGAAAACGTCCTGCCATGTATATTGGCGATGTTAACACACGCGGACTTCATCACCTTGTTTACGAAGTTATCGACAATTCAATTGATGAGGCTCTAGCAGGATATTGCGACACAATTGACGTAATTATTCATAAAGATAATTCCATAACTGTAATTGATAACGGACGAGGTATTCCAACTGGTATCCACGAGAAAGAAAAACGGTCAGCTTTAGAAGTAGTTATGACGGTATTGCATGCCGGAGGTAAATTCGACAAAGGATCGTATAAAGTTTCCGGTGGATTACATGGTGTTGGAGTAAGTTGTGTTAATGCTTTGTCAGATACACTTAAAGCAACAATTTATCGCGAAGGAAAAATATTTGAGCAAACCTATCACAAAGGAAAACCTGAAGAAGATGTTAAAGTTGTTGGCGAATCAACTAAAAACGGAACTGAAATACACTTTATTCCAGATTTATCAATTTTCCAAGTAAGTGTATACGATTTTTCGATTCTTGCAGCACGTTTACGTGAGTTGTCTTTTCTTAACAAAGGCATAAAACTTAGTCTTACCGACGAACGTAATACTGATGAAGAAGGAAATCTAATTTCTGATATGTTCTTTTCAGAAAATGGACTTAGTGATTTCATCGCATACCTTGATGAGAATCGTGATAAACTAACTGAGAAAATTATTAGCATTGATGGTGAAAAAAATAATGTTCCCGTTGAAATTGCAATGCAATATAATACTTCATTTACCGAGAACCTTCACTCATATGTTAACAACAT
>QMPG01000561.1 GCA_003648455.1 Bacteroidota bacterium | reverse complement strand
ATTTTGAATAATTTGTTTTAATTTAATTGTTTGAAATTCTAATTGACCAGAGATGTCATTAATAATATATGTTTTATATCCTAAAAAATCACATTTTAAATAATAGTTACCCGCTTTTATTTTATCTAATTTAAACTTACCTTTTTTATCGGTTGTAGTTCCTATAACAAAAGAGCTATCTTTCTTATTAAATAATACAACTGTAGAATATTCAATAGGATTAGACAACTCATCAATTACTTCTCCTTTTATGATAAATTTATCATTAGATTTTTCTTGAGAAAATAATACAGTATTATATAAAATAATGATAATTAATAAAGAATATTTAGTCATATAAATTTCCCCTTTTAGGATGGGTCATCCTTGTTGCCAACGACTGCAATAAACAGCGTTTTGGATTATTTTAGTAGTTAGTTTCATCGTGTAAATGTAACAAAATATCTTGGCTTGTCAAAATAAACAAAATCAAGGATTTTGTGGGCTTAGTTTATCGATGAACTTTCAAACGAGCCACAAACCCCAAAATGCCTTGTTTATTGTTTGTTGTAAGTAGTATTTATTCCTTTTCTGGCTTTATCTTTATAATTTGCCCATTCTTAGATACAACCAATACGCTATTATTTCGTCTTTTCATTTCAAGAAGTTTTTCATAGGTTTTGTTTAAACCTTTCAAAACTTTTTCTCTTATATCATCTATTTGTTCCTTAGTTCCCATAATATTTACTTTTAAGTTTGTCCCAAATTAATTCGTTTTTAACAACTTCTATTTCCCTCTGACCATCAGTCAATATTTCAAATGGGGTTTTAGAGTTATCAATAAACATCCAATAGTCCGCAATTGGAATATATAAGTTAAACATATTACTAATCCCTAATTCATATCTTCTTCTAATTGTTTCTTCGGGAATGTGATGGCCTCCTTCTTTTACTCTAATCCTAACTCTTTCTACTGCTAATTCAGGGCTGTTTAACCAAAAATACAATACAGTTACTAAATAACCTTTTTCTTGTGCTTTTTTCACAGTATTTACATAACTTCTTGTTGCTAATGTTGTTTCAAATGCAAAATCAACGCCACTCTCTAAAAGCTCATCAATTCTTGTAAGCATTAATCTTCCTGCTTTTATAGCTACTTTATTAGGGTTAAATGGTGATAATCCTTTTGCAATCTCATCTGCGTTCACGAATTCATTACAATCCAACATTTCGGGCAAAATAGTATAAGAAGCTGTTGTTTTTCCAGCTCCATTACAACCCGATATGATATATAATTTTTTCATATTACAAATTTACGGAATTAATTAGTAAATCCGTTATTATTAATCAAATTTGATTTATTTGAAAAGTTGTTCTGTTAAATTCCAATTATAAAAAACTAAATAAAAATGAGAAAATTATTCTGATATTTTATTATTTCTATCTATTTCTTGTGGTATATTACTTACAACGGCAGTTCGTCTAACAACCATTTAATATTTTACTAAATTAATAAAAAATGGTTTATTATTAAATTAAATTTTATAATTCGAGATAATTGTAAAAAAAACGTTTATACTTCGATATTTTGCTAAATATGGAGTTTTTATGGCAAAAAAGGTTGAAATTAATGACTTTATAATGGCTTTTAGGAAGTCTGTGAACTTCTCAAATCCTATTAGATTAAAAATTCGTTTTAGATTGTACGCAATAAATATTAATCCTACATCGGCATTTGCTCTTTCTTTTGTCTTCTTTGTCATTATGTAATTAAATCCCCATTGTCGCTTTATTGTTCCAAAGGGGTGTTCTACAATAGATTGTCGCTGTTTGTATATTTCCGGATGTTCTTTTAATGCTTTTTTGTTTCTCTCTAATGCTTCGG
Source organism: Bacteroidota bacterium (assembly GCA_003648455.1). The sequence goes on along the minus strand of QMPG01000561.1, from coordinate 1,148 downwards.
CAAATTCGTGTCTTTCTATTAATCTCTTACTTTTTGACCTTGTGCATCTTTTTTTTAGTTCACAACCATTGCAATAACTAGTTTTATATTGTTTTACTCTATATGATTTTTTCTTATACCAATTTCCATTGGTTCGTAGTGTTTGTCCGGCAGGACAAGTATAGGTATCTGTTTGTTTATTGTAAATAAATTCACTTACATTAAATGATTTATCCGGTGCATTAGATGCCGGTTTAGGTATTGCTACGTGTGTTTCTACACCAAGTTTATGACAGTTATCCAATTGTTCAGCTTTGTGATATCCTTTGTCAAAAACAGCATCAAAGGTATTGTTCTCTACAATCTCTATGGCTTGTTCAACCATATCTGTCATTGCATTGCTATCGTTTACATTGGTTACGTCATAATTAATTGGTATTTTATTTTTTCCATCTACTGTAGATTGTACATTGTAAGATACTTCGGTTATCATTCCTCTTATTATCAAATGTCGACTTTCAGGGTCTGATGTTGATACTTGTTTTTCGCCTGTTTCTTTTAGTTGCTTTTCTATTTCTTGATATTTCTTTTTCTGTTCTTTGTGTTTGTCGATTTTATCTCTAATTTCTTTTTTTTTATCATCATCCGCTTCTTCAAGTGCTTTACAATATTCTGAGAGTTTATTTTCTATGTAAGCAATATGCCTATCAATCTTTTTTTGATTGTAATTGTTCTTCTTTGAATTTTGAGCTCGTAGTTTTGTCCCATCTCCTGCAATAAGAATTCCGCCTATTAAATTAAAGTTTTTGGCTATGTTTACTGTTGCTTTAAAAACTTTTTTTATTGCTTTAGGATTATCTCTACGAAAGTTTGAAATCGTATTATGGTCAGGAACTAAACATTTCATCAGCCACATAAGTTCTATGTTTCGCTTACATTCTTTTTCTAATGTTCTGGAGGATCTAATTCTGTTAAGATATCCATAAATAAATAATTTTAGCAAATCTTTTGGGTGATAAGCTGGACGACCATTTTCGCCATAATCAGTTCTAAATCCCATTGAGCCAATATCAAGACTATTTACGAAAAAATCAATAACTCTTACAAAATTGTCTTTTTCGATAGAAGCATCTATTGAAACCGGGAAAATAGAAATTTGATCTCTGTCT
>QMPG01000560.1 GCA_003648455.1 Bacteroidota bacterium | reverse complement strand
GTAAACAAGACAAACAATATTTTATTCATGAAATTAAACTATTTTAAATCTTTAATAATTTTAGTATAGTTTTCACCCTTCTGCGTGGGAACACATTTAATTATACTCTGCGTGATAAAATAAACAGCTTTTCAACGAAAGAGCTTTTCTCAATTTCATTCCAACGTAAGAGCATTGGAGTGAAGAATCGTGAGATAAAGAAAAATGGAAATTTTATGATTGACTATTGAAGACATTTTATACTTCTTTATAAGTTTTCAATTTAACTTTCTTGAAACGAATAATAAATTTAGTTCCTTTTTCTCGCTGCAATTCAATTGTTCCATGTAATTGTAAGGTTAAAGTTTTTACGAGTTGCAAACCGAGTGATTGAACATTTTCCAGATTAATCTCTTCTGGAATACCGATACCATTATCGCTAACAATTAGTTCATAATTATCTTCATAATGTCTGAAACTAATTTTTATCTTACCTTTTCGATTTTCTGTGAAAGCAAATTTCAAAGCATTAGAGATAAGCTCATTAATTATGAATCCACAAGGAACTGCCATGTTAATTTCCAAATAGATATTTCTAATATCAAATATTGTTTGGATAAGGTTTGTATTGATTCTATACGATGATGTCAAGCTTCTGGTAACAATCCTGATATAATCATTAAAATCTATACTGGACAGGTCTTTTGCTCTATATAACTGTTCGTGAATAAGAGACATAGACATAACTCGATTGTTAGTATCTAAAAATAATTTTTTATCTTCTTCAAATTTGATATATGATAATTGCATCTTTAATAGGCTCGATATTATCTGTAAATTATTTTTAACACGGTGATGAATTTCTCGCATTAAAACATTTTTTTCTTCCAGATCATTTTTAATCATTTCAATGTATTTCTTACGCTCAATAGCATGAGCAATTTCCTCTGAAACAAATTCCAGTATTTCTTTATCTTTTTCAGTATAAAGGTCAGGATTATCATAACTCTGAACAGCAATTATCCCAATGATCTTTTCTTCTATTTTTAAAGGAGAACCTACCCAAACCTTTGAAGGTGTACCAATTAATTCGATTTCCCCTGATTTCACTAATCGATTTTGAAGTTTCTCATCTGCTAAAAGAGATTTCCCAGATCTAATTATATAAGCCGTTAAAGATTTATCAGCAGGAAATGAAGTAAGATGATCTTTCTTATCGACTTGATAAGGAATAGATATTGTATCTGTTTTTTTATCATATAAAGCTATATAGAAATTTTTAGTATCTATCACTTTACTTAGCAGATTTCTTATACTAGTATAAAGTTCATCGAGATTTTTTGTAGTATTTACTGCTTCTGCCATATCATATAAAGTTTCTTTAACAAGTTTATTTCTATTATTCTCTGTGATGTCGCGAATAGTTCCCTGCGAGCCGACTACATCTCCTTTCTCGTTTCGTATAGGAACAGCTGTAATTAGAGCATCGATAATGCAGCCATCTCGTTTTTGTAAATTAACAGCAAAATCTTTTACAAATCCTTGTTGCTCTAGTAATTGGAAATATCTTTTTCTATTTTCCGGGTTTACATATAATTCTGGTATGTTACTTTTTAGTAAATCATCTTTATCTTTATAACCGAAAAATTTTATAGCAACTTCGTTTGAATCTATCCATTTACCATCCTTTGAAGAAATAAAAACACAATCTTTCGATGTTTCAAAGAAATTACGATATTTCTTCTCGTTCTTTTTTAATTCTTTTTCTGCTTGCTTACGTTTGGTAATATCTCTGATAGAAACCAAACCGGCTAATTTTCCTTGATATTCGGTTCTTGTACCAATAGCATTTATCCATATTTCTTTACCTTGCTTGCTAATCGAACGGAATTCATTAATCTGACGCAGATCATTTTCAAACATGTCGTTTACAATAATCTTTCGAACTTGTTCCTTCTCCTCTTTGGGAATGAAATCAAATAGATTTATTTCAGTATAATCCTCTGTATAATCCAATCCATAAATTTCAGCAGCAGCTTTATTAGCAATAACTATCTTCATTGTTTCAGCATCGATAACAAACAAACCATCAAGTGTGTTTTCGAATAAGGTTCTATAATTGTGCTCACTTTTACGTAATCTTGTTACATTTTTAATTTCATGTATCTGGCGAGTAATAATATCCACAATATCTTCAAGATAGAGAATTGTTTCCTTGTCAGGACGCTTCCCATTAATGGGTGTATCAACAGAAAGATAACCTTCTGTTAATCCATCTATGCTAATTATTGGGACAAACAGTTCATCTCCGGGTTTCCATGAATCTTTGCTATTACTGCGTTTTAATTTTTCAGGAATATATCTATCGTTCTCATTGAAAGCTATGTTTGCTTCTTTAGGAACAAAGTATGAATGGAATATTCGGAATTCTTTTCGAGTAATTTTCTTAACTAATTTTTTATCGAGTGGAGGAGCTTTGCGTGATTGTTCTACAATTTTTGGATCTAACCCTACTTGTCCAAAGTGCGTTATATCACGCTTCTCATTGTGTAGAGTTAAAACAGCTCGTTCAAACAATCCGGCATCACGAATTGACTCACAACCCAATTTTAAGCAACCTTCTATTGTTTTGATACTTCGCAATTTATCCAGCATTTTGGCTCTTACCTGGTTTTGTAACTCTTGCTGCTTGCGTTCTGTAATATCTCTGATGATAGCAACAGCATTCCAACTACCTTGTAAAAATATTGAGGAAAGAGATAACTCGATTGGAAATTCTGTTCTATCTTTTCTAATTGCTATTAATTCAATTGTTTTTCCAATAAAAGGTCCTTTTCCTGTTTTCCTGAAAACTTCCATTCCTTTTAAGAAATCATTGTAATATTTTGCTTGAATAATTAATTTATGAACTTCTTTACCCATTACTTCTTTGTATGTATATCCGAATATTTTATTTGAAGCTTTATTCCAAAATGAAATACAACCATTATTATCAATCATAATAATAGAATCTTCGGCTACTGTAGTAATACTGCGAAAT
>QMPG01000559.1 GCA_003648455.1 Bacteroidota bacterium | reverse complement strand
TACAAGTATACAAGGAATATCAGATGCAATGAAGAATAGTGCGAGTGCATTTGCAACATTAACAGAATTTACAACACAGTCAGGAACTGATTTAGATTTATATAAAAAGAAATTATTAGATTTGAATGTTGCTATGACAGGAAAACTAGCAACGCTCGGTATACAATCAGGGAAATCGGGTACACTTATTAGAAACACAATTACAAGGCTTTTATCAGTTACAGAGTCAGCTAAAAAGTCATTTGATAATTTAGGATTAACAATGGATGGAACATATTTATCATTTAATAGATTTTCAAAAGAAGCAGGGAAAAATGTCTACAAGGCTTTCGATGTATTAACAAGTCAATTAGATAAATTTAAAGCTGATGGAGATATATTAAGAGAAATGTTTACAATGAGAAACTGGGCTACTATACTTCCTATGTTGCAAGAAATGAATGGTAGCACAGCAGAGTTTGTTAAGAATTATGTTGAAGGGGAGTCAGCACTTGAAGGATATAACACACAATTAAAATCGTTAGGAAATGAAGTATTAGTTTTAAAACAAAGTTTTACAGCATTAATGGATGGAGCAATTACACCATTTAAAGATATAATGGTAGGATTTATTTCATTGTTAGAAAAAACAATAGATTCACTTAAAGGATTAAATGAGTCTTCGAAGAGATTTTGGAGTGGACTTGCAGTAGATATAACTTCGACAACAGTAGCAATATCAGGTCTTACATTTGTGGCAGTAGGATTATTTCATTTATTTAAAACTGTAATAGCTCAAGAAACGGTAAAGTTACTATTTAATCCAATTACAGCTAGTCTTATGATACTAGGTGTTGGTATGAGTACGTTATATAGACATTTAAAAACTTTAAAAAAGGTTGAAGAAAATAGATTAGAGAATATTAAGAAATTAACAAAAGAAACTAAGAAATTCAATGAAGAAATAGGAACGTCAGAAAGATTAACTAAGAAATATCAAGAGGAATTGAAAAAACTTGAAGATGTTGAAATAAATAAAACTTGGATAAATGCAAATGCAGATATAGAGAATGTTATAAAATCAACAGAAGAATATGCAAACATTATAAAGAATATGGATACCGCATTCAAGATTAACTTAGATATAAAATCACCAAGTCAAATAAGGGAAGAAAAAATAGCTTTTGAAAAAAAATACTCAAGAGAAGGTGGTCAATTAGGATTAGAGGCAACACCAACTTTAGATGCTGAAAAGGAATTTAATATATTAAAAAGAAAAAAAGAAAAATTAGATGAATTAATGCCTTTATATAAAAAATATGATGAGAGTGAAAAAAAAATAATTGAACTTATGCACACTTATTATAAAACAAAAGAGCAAGAGGTATCTTATGAAAATGCAATTACAGACTCAAGAAAATTAAAATTAAAAATCAAGGAACTTGGTGGAGTTGAAAATCCTGATATAAAAGAATTAGAGGTTCAACAGAAAGAATATACTAAACTTGTTGTAGAAGAGATTGCTAAGAGGAAAAAGGCAGAAGAGGATTATGCGTCAAAAAGAGCAACAGATTTAAGGACTTTACAGGAACTCTTTAAGACTATTAATACTGATATAAATGGCGTATATGCAAAAGATTTAGCCACAATGTATGAAATAAATCCAGAAAAATATGCAAAACAATATAAGGCAATGTATAAAGAAATATTTGAGTACGTTGATAAGTACGGCACTAAAATTGATGAAAATAAGAAGATTAAAACTATTACAAGCTCACATTTTCAAGAAATGGCTACTGGATTAAAACAATTTGGAGATTTATATAAAAAAGAAACTACAATAATACAGGATACTTTAAGTCCAAAAGAATTAGAAAAGTTATATGGTATTGCTAAATTAAAAGGTGGAGTAACTCTTGAGAATAGAGAGAAATTCTCTAAGAAAACAGCCGAAGAGATAGAGAGAATAGTAGAGAAATACCTTGAATTAGATACAGCGACAAAAACCTCTACGGAAACACTTCGAGATAATGTAGCAATATTGAAGAATACAGAAAAAAAGGCTAAAGAATATGCTGGTGCATTAAATATAATAGCCACTACTACCGATAAAGCGACAGGTTCTAATAAAAAGTTTTCTAAATCTTTATCAGGTTTAAAAGATTACGATATTAAAGAAAATTTAATAAATCCATTAGAACGATTGAAGAAAAATACTGAATTAGAGAAATTAGCATTTGATTTAGATATTATAAAAGAAAAATTAGAAGAGATAGACGGTGTAACATCAGATAATATAGGCACTAAAATGAAAGAATTGTTATACAAAGATGGAAAATTAAAAACACCTACAAATGGTAAATGGGATAAGCTCACAGGTAAGTTTAAATTTAATAATGAAGAAGATGCTATAAAGTGGCAAGAAACATTAGATAGTATAGGTATGACTACCAAACAATATGAAGAATTTGTAGCATTGACAATTAAAGAAAAAGAAACGCAAGAAGAAATAGATAAGATAAAAAAAGAACAAGCTGATAGACAAGCTGAATTAAATAAGAATGCCAAAGAATTAGTTGAGAATTATGGTAAAACAGATTTAGAAATAGCTCAAAATAAATTACAATCTTTAATGGGGATGAGAGAAGTTTCTAAAGATATGTTATCAACAACATTAGGTCTATTTATGATAGATGGAAAAATTTCTGATGAAGAATTGGAAAAATTACAAACAATGGAGAATATCCTTAATTTAACTGAAAAACAAACCGAAGAGTATAAACAACAATATGATATAATAAATCAAATTAAAGATACGGCAAGTGTATTTGGTGAAATGTTTGGTACAGATATATCATCAGTAGTAAATCCTATTACAGATATATTTGGAGATAATGGTTCATTATCTAAATATAAAACAGCAGATAAAGCGTCTAAGAATAAAAACTTATCAGAAGCTGACTTACAACAAGCAGGAAAAGATAAGTTAATGGCTAGTGCAGATATTGCCACAAGTGTTATTAATTCTTTTGATAGTGTCT
>QMPG01000558.1 GCA_003648455.1 Bacteroidota bacterium | reverse complement strand
TTTAAAAATTCAGTTTTAGTTTTTTCTTCGTCTCCAAAATATAAAAGTCCTTTTCTTTGTGCTTCTGCAAACATTTGGTCAACGTTAATGCCTACCAATATTTTAACGTCTTTTATCTCTTTTAAATATTTTTGAAGAGCAAAGTAACCAGACGACCTAAAATATCCAATAACTGCATGAAATGCATAAATATCTTTCATGTTTTCAAAAATCCCTTTGAATTTCTGAAAAACAGTATTGTCCTCGCTATTTGTAAAAAATCTTGTACTCATAAAGTTTTTAATATTTCTTTTAGTCCCTCTTTCAAATATTTTAGTTTTCCTAAGTCAGTGTTTATTGCAGATTGTATAAACTGCAATTCAACTTCCTTTTCAGCTTTATCCAAAGATTCTGCTAAAATTGGAATCATTTCAACTGTTGCTCGTCTTTCGTTCCTTTCTATTTTACTCAATATTGAGGTATCAATATCAAGTGCCGCAGCAACTTTTCTCAGAGGTAATCCTTTGTCCTCTCTTGATTTCCGTATGTATTCTCCAAACATTTTCATATTGTCGTAATCGTTTTGACGTATTTGTCAAAAGTAATATAAATTTTTGTCTTTTCAGTGTGATAGGAAAGATTAAGCTCTTTTGGTTTTTTCGGGTCGGATTTGTGTGTCAGCAAAAACCAAATGTGCTTAATGTGCGGTGGGTTTTAGCATGGCATACAACGGATGGCGCTATGCTGCGTACCGCTTTGATATTTCTAATTTTTCTGTTTACAAATATGCTTAATTAATACGCATAAACTTCATATTTACAACTAATTGCGGTATGCAGTATGAGCGCGTGTTAGGTTTTAGTTGCTTTTTTCAGAATTTATTTTCGTGATAATCGTTGTAAATTTTTGCTAATACTTCAATTAATTTAGGAATATACTCCAAGTCAGGTTCTGGTCCCTGAAATACTTTACCTGATTCATCTTTTTTACATATTCTAACTGTCTGCATTTTTTTGTTTATGGTTAATCTCAATTTTGCTGTTTCGCTTCCCCAACCAAATGGAATCTCGAGATATTTATTGTTTGCAGAATCTTTTTCGTATTTCATATTTTTAAGTTTAATAAAATGAATATTCAAATGAATTAGTTAACTCATCGTCACCAAGGTAATTATTTACATCTAAAGTCTCAATCGCCAAATTGTCATTGTTGTACTTATAAATCAATGTTCCACGTGGTTTGCTTTCGATTTCAATATTGTAAATGGACTTGAATTTTAAATCATTCTTAAATTCAGTTGAGGCATCCAAATAATCGTAATCCTTTGGATAATAGGTTTCAATTTTAAATATTTTACCACCTTTATCATAAATATGTTTTTTTATGAAGTCAATTTTACCATTGTAATATTGAATAGTGTGTTCAATTTTGTTGTTTTCATAAACATATTTTGTCTCTTTGGTCGATGAAAGTGTTCCATTTGACCTGAATTTTTTTGTAGTTATTCTGTTAATGGACTGGTCTGAATTGTATTCGTAGGTAATTATTTCATCAATTGAGTTGTCAGATTGTCTCATTCCCCATGAATATTTTTCAACTTCACTTAAAAGTCCTTCAGAGTTATAATTATAAACCTCCTTGCCAGAATTCTGCAAACCACTTGATTTAGAAAATTTATTGAATTTATTTGTAGTTACGATTTCACCTTTCTTGTTATAGTTATATTCGACTTTGAAAAAGATTTCTCCTTTATTTGATTTTTTTGCTTTTAAAACTAAATCACCACTTTTTTTGGAGAATTGGTAATAAATATCTTCGTATCCTGTTTTTTCAATAATCTCTTTAATTCCTTTTTCCTTAATAATTTGTTTGTCGATTGCGTATTGCGCTTTCAAAGATGAAAACAGGATAATCATTGTTGTTAAAAGAATGTATTTTCTCATTGTTCTATTTTTTTTTGCAATTAAACCTAACGGTTTGCAAATATAGCCCGTAGCCGTTTTTTATGTCGTATTTTTCTTGATGTTTCCAATGTTTAAAATTACAAATATTTTCTCTACGAGGTGCTAACCGGCTATGGGATATTATTTGCTGTTAGCAGTTGTTTTTATCGGGTTAAAATCTTTAATGAATTGTTCAATGTCTTTCCTGTCCATGAAAAGTTCTTCCACTTCATTAATTCGTTTTAGTTCATCAGGTAATTTATTATATTTGTTTTTCATCCATCCATACTTGATATTTATGTTTGGATTCTTATATCTTAAACCATTAATAATTAGTTTTCTTAGATTCTTATAAACTCTAAATAATTCTTCATTTTTCAAGAAGATCATTGACCCAGTAAAATAATCGATGTAGAATTTATCATCGGTGTCAGTTTTTAAATACGATTCAACCTCAGCATCGAATCTAATCCTCCTAATGAAATGCTCTCTCTTAAAAACGTAATGGTCTTTCATTACATCAACAACCGACTTGTCTAAAATAACTCTTGGATAAAGTGCTGCTTGGGATTCAGTTTCATAAGCATCAACAAGAGCTGGTCCGAAAATTAAATTATCCTTATGATATAGTTTTCCATATGATACTGCACCCCTACATAAGATATCTCTTGAAAGTAAATATGATATTAACCGCTGAAGATTATAGAATAATTTAGGAATCTCTTTAATGTCATTTTGCTTAAATGAAATTACGATCGAATCTGAGAATTGAGTGACATTTCTCGACGTTTCTCGTGGTGCAAGTTCAGCTATCTTTATCATTTCATTGATAGTCTCAATAAGATATCTAGTTTTCTCAAAAACTTCCTTCTCCTTTTGCATTGTATCGTTGACTATTCTTTTAAATCCAAGAATATCAAGGAAAAGTACTATTCGGTCTTCATAATTGTCCATGCTCCTATTTCATTTAAATAACTGCTAACGTTTGCAGCTATAAACCGTAGCCGCTACTTTCTTCAATTTTTGTTTTATTGATTACACTTCAAATTTACATTAATTTTCCAAACCGGAGCATTTAACCGGCTATGGTTTATTGGT
>QMPG01000557.1 GCA_003648455.1 Bacteroidota bacterium | reverse complement strand
TTTGAATATGCGGCGTTTGGCATTTTGAAACGCATGATTTTCAAATTACTACAAATTATATATATTGCTAACATCCTCATTTTTAGTACTATCTGCCAAATGCCGTATATTTTTTGTTATGTGCCGTAATTTATTTTAATGCATTTTCAATTTCTAATATTACTTTTTCTACACCTACTTGTTGAATTAATTTACCATAATAGGTTTTTATAATTGTCCCTGATTTGTCTATTATTAGGGTGGTTGGGTATGCGTTTACTCCATAAGAATGATTTACTATATCAGATTCTGGAACTAATGTAAAATTGAATTGTTTTCTTTTCTTGAATTTGTTTATACTGTTTCTTAAATCACCAGCAAATGCATAGAATTTCACATTCTTATTTTCTTTAAAATGCTCAACTATTTTATTTAAGTCAGGGATCTCTTGGACACATCCTCTACAACCAATAAACCAAAAATTAAAAACCAAAACATTTCCTTTATTATGTTTTAAGTCAATTAAAATACCGTTTTGATCTAATATTGAGAATTCTGGGGCTTTTTGACCTTCAATTACAAATGGATTCCGATTTTCTTTACTTCTAAAGTGTCTAATTTCTTCAGAATATTCTTTTTGTGTTGTTCTAATGTAATTGGTGGGTATTTCTATCTTTTCTTTCGAGTCTAAGTCAATATTTATCGCTACACTATGTCGATTATAATATTTGCTTCTAACGGAATATTCAAGTACAAAGCCATTAATAATTCCAAATGGAGAATAGTTAACGCCTATTTCGTTCGTGTAAAAAAGTATAATGGTATCTGAAGAAGTGCTAAGTTTAGCTTTTTGACATTCATACCCTAATATCATTTTTATGTCAGAGTAAATAGTTATTTCATAATCAGTAGAGTCTATTACTTCAAAAGAATATTTCTTATTGTCAATTCTACTAGATTTATATTCTATAGTTTCTTTTAATTTTTGGTCAATTATTAAAAATCTTTTGTCGTAATCATTCCACTCTTTTATTAGTCCATGATCAATAAGTCGGTAAGTTGTATCAATTCCATTATATTCTTCGTTAGTCGGATAAATAGTTTCTGTTTTATAAGTTATAATAACCGAAGGGTCTATTCTGTTACAACCTGTTATGATTATAAGTAATATGGATAATACTAGAAAAAATCTGTTCATTTTTTTTGAGTGTTAATAATCATTTTTCAATGTTCATGGACCATTATGGCACATAACGGTTTGAATATGCGGCGTTTGGCATTTTGGAACACCAATATTTCAAGTTACGACTAATTTTATTTATTGCTAACATCTTCATTTTTAGTACTATCTGCCAAATGCCGTATATTTGTTGTTACAGGGCGTTATTTATATTTTCAAGTCAATTTTATGATTTATTCCATTTAGTTTAAACTCAATTTGTTCTTTTGAGTGTTGAATTATCTTTCTGTCTCCATAGTCAAATTCTTTATGATGGTTTGGACATAGAATCAGTATGTTATCTGGTGTTTCACGTCCTTTTTTATGTTTTGGTTTTATATGTGCAGCCTCAATGTAAAAATCTCCATTTTTTTTGGTAATTTTAGTTTCACATATTTGACACTTAAAATCTCGTATTATTTTCAATTGTGCAATTGTCTTGTTGTCTCTCTTATAAGTCTTTTGGTTAACATAAACTGTTTCAGTTTCAGTTTCTTTCAGGTTTGAAAGATCATTAATTATTTTCGCTTTATCTGAATTTTTAAAAAAACTTATTAATTCTTGTTGCTCAATTTCATTGGCATTAATTAAGTCTAAGTCAAATTCTTTGCCAGTGATGTACGAATATATATTTCTTAATTTGTTGAATTCATTTTTTTGAACACCACTTTTAATTAGTTCAATTAATTCATCTTTAACGATATTTTCAGCAAGAGTAATGTTATGATAAGAAAAGCCAACTTGACCAGTTAGTCTTTTTATTTTGTCAGTTTTGTAAGTATCCGCATCTAATGAGATTGGAAACAATAAAGATAAGTCTTTATCTGCTTTAATATTCAAGTCAAGAATATTGTTTTCAAAACCTTTTCTATTAAGTTTTAATTTTTCACTTAAAATTTCAACATTACAATAAATGCCAACAATTTGTCCTTTTTGCTCGTCTGTATTTTTTGAGTAAAAAATTATTATTCCACCATTTTCAAACTTGATTGGTTTATATTTCCATTGGACAAATCCAAATATATGGCTTTTGTTATCAATTCCCTTTTTGTCAAATTTGAAATTTAAAGATTCGTGTCCCGGGAATTTTCTTGCGTATTTATGTCCAGCCTTAGGATTTGTATATGTATCTCTCCACCTGGTTGGATTCCATGTAATGTTTGCAATGATAAATCGTTCTTTCATCTTTGTAATTAATTAAAATTCAGTGTAGTCTGTTTAGCGAAAACTAAATTTCAAATTACTTTCTTCGATAATTTGTACTGCAAAGTCAAAAACTCTTTTTGGTCTTTTCATGTCTCGTTCGTAAATAACCTTATCCCATGCGCGTACATCATATGCACTTGCAGCGTCTGCCCCAGCCCAAACTACAATATTGCTTTTGACTTTTTGTGTTATACCCCAAAAAGCAGTTATTTTTATTTGATTATCAAAAGTGTGTGCTTTATACATAGCACGAGTTCCTTCATCAAGTAATATTTCTTCAGTTTTAAAACCTCCTTCTATGGATGATAGCATAATCCCTTTATTCTTAAAAGCCTGCTTTACAGTTTCAATATCTGATGTCAAAATAATTGCTTGTGTACCGTCAGGAATGTTATTCTTGTTTTGCACAGAGACAAATTCTTTATAACTTGTACATGATACGATAGTTAATAAAGTCATTGCTAAAATAAATATTGTTCTCATATTTTGAAATTTTATTGTTTAAAACACTTCAATTAGTTTTTACTGGTCTGTTTTTTAATGCCCTGTAACGGTTTGAATATGCGGCGTTTGGCATTTTGGAACGCTTCATTTTCAAGTTACTACTAATTTAATTTA
>QMPG01000556.1 GCA_003648455.1 Bacteroidota bacterium | reverse complement strand
GGCCTCAAATAAAAATGAGAAGATGGCTTAGTGATTGTGAAATCAGAAAGATAAAAGAAGATGAGAAAATAAATCTTCACAACAAAATTGCCGTTTTAGTTTATGGTGTTGCTTCTGATAAAGAAACAGGTCATGTGTATCAGGCACCTTCGGTAGTTGACATTTCAGAAGCTGTTTTTTCAAAGAATGCATGGGTTATAATATCGGAACAAAAGTAAAAACGCAATAAAAAAATTTATTTATGAGGATTTCAAAAAGTAAATTAAAAAGGGCTTCTTATTTCGCAGTTTTATATTCTGTTATTTGTGTTTATTACACTGTTGATGTTTTTTTGTTTAAGGATTCATATATAATAGATGTGCTTTTTTTCGTTCTTAGCGTGAGTTTACGAATTACGTTAAAAATGTTACAGACAAGTCATATTATCAATCAATTACGTCATGTTATTTCTGGCACTAAATCATAGTATATTTTGTCATATCAAAAAGGTTAAATAGTTTTTGTTTTACCTCATCCATTTTTGTGAGGGTGCTGTTTTTGTTCATACGCTTCTGTGATTTATTTTTATTTGGATAATAATTTATTACTTCTTTAATTTCAGAAAGTTCTTTGTGTAGTCTTTCCATTGATAAGCTAACATTGGCTTGTTTGATTTTCCTTTGTATAAGTGCCTGGAGCAACATGGTAATAGTACAATACAATCCATGTATTTTAATTTTCTGATCTGTATAGTGATACATTGGCCACCAACTGCCATTTTTACGGCTTTTGGAATCACGGAAGGCGTGTTCAATCTGGTATTGACTGTGGTATGCAATAATAATATCGTCAGTAGCCCATTCGTGATTATCAGTAATGATGATGTTTTTACCCAAATATGTATTGCTTAAATTGGTCAATTCATTCAAGTTTAGTGCATAATTTAATGTGGGTAAATCATTTTTTAGAGTATATGAAATGTCAATAAGTGTTTTCATATAAGGTCTGGTTAGAATTTTCTTTACATTGTCTTTGACAGAAACAATTGTCGGCTTTTTACCTTTTGTTATTAATCCGTTTATTCTGTCATCAAGTTTTTGCTTCAGTTCTGCTAGCATTTTTTTACATCTGGCAATATCATTTTGGATGGTCTGGTATTGATCTTCATGAAGATTGCTGTTAAACGTAACGATTACCGTCAATTCTTTTGAGTAAATGTGTTTTTTAGTTCGGTATGTTTTTATCTGTTCCAAATCGGGATGTATAGAAGCAACAAAACGATTATCATCATTTAAGATTGTTGCCAGTTCTTTATGTTCTCCAAGTTTTACCGAACCGACAAACCGTAATCCTTTTCCATCAAACAATCCAATATTTTGTGGAGAATTATTTCCTTTATCAAAAATTATCGTAATCGGTTTTGAGTTATCTAATTTTCCTGCATATGCCTGTTTAAACTGCTGGAATATTTTATTGAATTCCGGAGAGTCGTGTGTATTTCCTTCGTATGTATCAAAATATAAAGGAATACGGTCTTGGTTACTACAAAATAATGCATAATTTATTTGTCTGAGATTTTTTCTGCCTTGTTTGTTTTTGCCTCTTTGGGCAATTTTACACTTCTGGTTAAAGCTACCGATAAAGGTGTAATAATTGGTAGCATCATAACAAATCCTGTCAAGTTCTATTTGATGAGTTTTTAGAGCATTGTCAATAATCCTCATCCAGATTTTCGGTATATCAATCTCATTTATTTTATCCATGTTGTCCCAGAACCGCTGACTGCTTAATGTTTCCTTTTTGATATGTGAGTAATGATTAATTAAAATTGTATTTTCAAACCAATCCCACATAGCATTTTTGCTCGTTGCATCAATTCCACGATTAAATGCAGCAATTTCAAGATACTCTCCAATGCTTAGTCCCTGTTGCTTTTTAGGAAGCATGGCATTAATGCATTCTTTCAATTTTATTGTTTCACTGATATGAAGAAATGCAGCGATCGTTCCAAGTTCAAATAATACTGCATATTTGGGCTTATGGACATTGCATTCACAAGCGTTTATAATATTTTCAATAGTACCGAGGTACTTTTGCCATTTCCTTTTGCTTTTACCGTCCCTCCACTCTCTTTGTTCTGCATAGTAATATGTTTTTCCACTAATTTTTTTACGTGTAATGTAAGCCATAGTTTATCAAGATTAGATATTATTAGGGAACATAGATACGATGTAATAGCTTTTAATACAAGTCTATTTATGTACATTATTTAGGGGACATGTTAATAACTTTGCAACGAGCTGTATTGCAAGGGGTTGCAGTGCTCGTTAAGGTCTATTTCGTAAACTCACGCTAGTAAAGCAACTTTTGTTTCTATTGATTTCGTTGTTTTATCTATTAGTTTCATCTGATTTTTTCTGTATGACGAATAGTGTTGTAATAGTTTTAAGCGTTGAAATGATTGGTTAAAAGTTTTTGCCGAGAGTATAAAACCGATTTTGTTATATGTATTTCTGTTTTTATAAGCAAAACACAACATATTTGCGTATTCTTTTTTTAGGTTTTCAAGGTCTTTTTGAAGCGATTCAATTACTCCTTTATTATTTTCAATTTGTTCGTTAATGTATTTAATTTCTTTACTTACAGTGCTTATCAGTTCTTCTCTTGAATTTATTTGCTTATTTAGGGTATTTAAAAAAGTAATAGTTTGTATTTTACTGTCTGTTCAATGCCGCATTGGTCTCCAACTTATTAGATGTGGGTCTTTCAATAATTTAAAACCATCTTCTACTTTATCTTTTTGAATGTAACAAATAACTTCTTCATTGGTAGTTTTTAGTTATTGATTCGTTTATTCGAAATTTGGCTGAGGACTGTTGATTACCTACGAAAAAGAAAGATCTTACAACTTTAATTTGCTTAAATTCAACAAAGTTTTTGTTTTCTTTATTCTTTAAAAGAATAAATTTGCGGCTTATGCAAATATCAGCAAAACGATCGGAAATAAACTTTAAGAGTTTTTTGTGGGTCTAAGTTTGCTGTT
>QMPG01000555.1 GCA_003648455.1 Bacteroidota bacterium | reverse complement strand
TTGATTGTTGTAATTATAATTAATAAAATATTTGAACAGAATATTTTGCAGAGTTCGTCATCTGATTGAAATTTATATTATTAATAAGTAGCGCGTAACCTAACCATCAATTCAAAAAATGGCATATTTAACCAATAAGTGCAACTTTTTGATTTAAAAAATTCAGATTTTATGACTTAGCTAGAAAACTATATGATATTCATTGCTTTCATTCCAACTTCGCCAGCTGGCGGAGCAATCTCTTGATAAACAAGAGATTGCTCCGCTCCGAAAGCTGTCAGCGATTTTATTATGGAGATTTATTTTAGCTTTTAAACCATGAATATATAATAATTACAGGCATAATGAGTTTGAATACACTAATTAAATATGGCGGATGAATGAAAAACCCTGAAAGGGTTTATTATTTTAGCCCCAGGCATCGCCTGGGGTTATAAATATAGTAAATTAGCGTCGCAAACAGTATTACATTTTAAGCACAAAATTAACATGCGACGCAATGTGTAGTAGTTAATAGCGCCACATTTTATTTTAGTTTTGAAACATCATTAATTGCGTTATCATGCACATTAATAATCAAAATACTAAAATAAACATAGCCCATAAAATCGCTGAAAGCTTTCGGAACTTGTTCGACATGACAGCATTGAATGAAAAACAGAGAATGTAAATATAAAATTGACTTCACCCACATTGCAGCAAATTTCCACAAATCAAAAAAAAATCGGTTAATAACTCATAAACTTATCAACAATTACAACAACATATTTTCGTATTTTACAGTATATCAACACATTGCTTTTGGAGTGATTTTAATATTCTCAATGTAGACCTACCTGTATGCTTGAATATTAGAAAGTTAGGGGCTAATTTTACATTATGTTCATCAAGCCTCTTCCGAAATATAACAAAAAGCTAAAAGAGCATTATACCGTTTACCAACTTTGTGAAAGTTACCGGTTAGACAACCGGGTACGACATCGCATTATCATTGGTCTTGGGAAACTTGAGGATAAACTTCAAACGGTAGAGCAAATAAAGCAATTAGGAAAACGTATTGAAGAAAAGCTAAAAGGACAAAATCATTTGCCATTCAATTTTAAAGATGAAGAAATTGAGAGCCTTGCAAAATATTATTACACAGAGATTATAAAGAAAAATCGTTATGATGTTGGCGAAAGAGGATGTGAATGGCAAACAGTAGATTTATCTACCCTAAAAAACAAAGATGCACGTGAAGTTGGTGCAGAATGGCTTTGCAAACAAGCATTCAATCAGTTAGATATTACCGGTTTTTTACATAAAAAAAAGTGGATGGAAGATGATATTTCACTAGCAGCCACTCATATAATAAGCAGAGCTGTATATCCTGCATCAGAACTTAAAACAGTATCTTTTATCAAGGAAAATTCAGCTATTTGTGAGTTGACTAATTACAATAAAGACAAAATAACAAAAGATAAATTGTATAAAATATCACACAAATTATATTCAGTAAAAGATGAATTAGAAAACTATTTATCAAAACGAACCAATGAATTGTTTGATTTAGATGACAAAATAATCCTCTACGATTTGACAAATACCTATTTTGAGGGTCGAATGAAAAATAGCAAACTCGCTAAATTTGGAAGGAGCAAAGAGAAACGCAAAGATGCAAAGCTAATAGTTTTGGCAGTAGTTGTAAACCGAGAAGGATTTTTGAAATACTCCAATATATTTGAAGGTAATATGACTGACAGCAAAACATTGGAAACGATAGTAAATGCTCTTAGTAATAAAACTTCATTTACCAATAGAAAGCCAATAGTAGTAATAGATGCTGGAATAGCAACTGATGAAAATTTGAAACTCCTGAAAAAAAATCATTATGACTATATGTGTGTGTCTCGTTCTAATCTCAAAGCATATTATGCCGATACCGATAGTACACCTGTTGAAATAAAAGATAAAAGGGAACAGCCCATTGAATTAATGAAAGTAAAAACCGACAAAAAAGATGGGGATAATTATTTATGGGTTAAGAGTAAGGCAAAAGCATTAAAAGAAAACAGTATGAACGGTTTACTGTCTCAACGCTTCGAAGAAGGAATGCAAAGTATCAGCGAGGGTATAAGCAAAAAAGGAGGTACTAAAAAGCTTGATAAAGTATATGAAAGAATAGGGCGATTGAAACAAAAGTATCCGTCTGTTCATAAATATTATAATATTATTGTAACTCATAATGGTAAGGGAATAGCTACAGCAATATCCTTTAAACACAAAAAAGGTGAAGACCCCAATAAAAAAGCAGGAATATATTTCTTGAGAACTACGTTAGATGAAAATGATGAAAAAACACTTTGGTCTATTTATAATATTATCAGAGAGATAGAATACACATTCAGAGTATTAAAAACTGATTTAGATTTACGACCTATTTATCATAAAACAGATGATGCTGCAATGGCTCATTTGCATCTTGGAATACTGGCTTATTGGCTTGTAGCTACTATTAGGCATCAGCTAAAACAAAAAGGATATAGGCATGAATGGAGGGAAATTGTTCGTATTATGAACACACAAAAATGTGTTACTACAACTGTCAAAAATATAAAAGAGGAAGTAATATCTATACGTAAATGTACCGAACCAACACAACAAATTAAACAGTTATATAATCTGATGAATTATAAATATGTTCCCTTTTATAGAAAAAAATCTGTAGTACTACCTGCGGAATTTTTTAAAAATGATACGTCTTAAAATCAGAAAGTTATAAATTAGAAGCTGCAATGTGGGTTAAACTTAAAATAGTTAACTCTTTCAGGTGTTGCAATAGCAAAAGTTCCTTTATCTGTGTTGTATTGTATTTCGTCGGTATAAATATTATATCTTACAAGGAAATCTTTAACAAGAATAGAATCATCAACAAGCATTTGTCCTTCAATGAAACTTTTATAAAGATAAGGGTCTCCTTTTGTTTTCAAATAATGAGCTTCCGGATGAGGTACATACAAACCTATTGTTGCTGTTCCGCTTGA
>QMPG01000554.1 GCA_003648455.1 Bacteroidota bacterium | reverse complement strand
CTTCTTTGTTTTCGGGTTTGATTGGTTTTATCCTTATGACTAAAAAATGGATATAATGAAAGGCGAAATAATTATACTTTCAGGTAACACAAAGATAAAGGCAAACAGGCTATTGTCCGAAGGGATAGAGCAATACGGCTATAAGGCAAGAATACTTGACCCTACAAAGCTGCAACTGTATTTGTCTGACCGTAACGGTTGGGATTTAGTTTACGATAATTATAAGGGCAAGCCAACACGTATACATTCGGGAAACATAAAAGCAATTATTCCTCGTATTGGCTCTAACTTGGCATATAACAGCTTTATAATTAACCAGTTTACAAATAATCTTGGCGTATATACCCCACAAACGGCTGATGTGTAAATAGCAAATAAACAATCATCAATTTTTCGCAAAGTTAAATCGCCACTTTTTACTTAGTTGTTTTCCGTTTGTTTAAATCTTTGTGTAGCGTAGCGGAACAAAGATTTAAACAAACGGAAAGGATTTTATTTTTTTCTATTAAAGTTTTCATATTTTTTATTATTTTTTATCAAAAATTGTTTTACGATTTTCCATTCTAAAACTTTCACCTGATAGTTTTACAACTTCACAACGGTACAAAATTCTATCTAACAATGCTGTTGATAGAACTTCGTCTTCAAGTGTTTCTGCCCATTGTTTAGGTGATTTATTAGTAGTAATTATAACAGAGCTTTTCTCATGTAAATTATCTATAAGATTAAAAAAAGCAACAGCTTCATATTTTTTCATCGGAAACATCATTATATCATCAATGGCAAGTAAATGCGATTTCATTAATCGGTTATATTTGCCTAATGCTGAAGATGTCATATCTTTTAATCGCATAATATTTATTAACTCCTCCATGCTTATAAAATAGGCTTTAAAACCTTGTTTTATTGCTTGAAACACAAGTCCTGATGCTAGATAAGTTTTGCCAGTTCCCGATGGTCCCATAAATATAATATTATAATTCTGTTCCAACCAAATAAGCTCTTGTAATTGCTTTAATTCGCTTTTTGTTATTCCATTAGAAAAGTTAAAATCATAATTTTTAAGGTCATGATTTTGTGGCAAATTTGCCATTTTTAACCTTCGCTGATAATCGGTTTCTTGCCTCTGTCTGACCTCTCTTTCAAGCAAATTTAATGTATATTCCAAATAACTCGGCTTATCAATTTGTGCTTGATGTATGGTACTTTCAACAGATTTTTTTAAGTATGTTAATCTTAAAATATCAGCATACGATTGTATTTTGTTATTTAATTTTTCCATTTATGATAATATTTTTTCGTAGTTAGATGTTTTACTTTTTTCAACATCAAAATTATATTTATGTTTACTTTTGGCTTCAACTTGTTTTATTTCAATGTTTTTTGGCTCATTTTCTGACTGTTTTTTTTTGAGTATCTCTATTAATTCTTTTGCATTATAAACTTTGTTTTCTATACAAAAAATAAGAGTGTCTTTTTTTATTTCATCTGAAAAATTACCTGCATTTTTTATTAAATATTGAAGATTATCTCTGTAATATCTACTCATATTTTTCCGTAATAAGTTTAGATAATTTTCAGCTATTTCGTTGTTTCCAAAATATTCAAGTGTTGATTTAGCAAGCCCTTCTAATGTTTTTGATTTTTCTCTTTTATGGTCGGTGTTTCTTATTATTTTTCCTCTTTCATTATTCAAAATATGAGTACAAATTTGTTTTTTTTCTTCATCGAAAATTAAAATTTTATGGTTTTCTAATTGTATCAACACACGTGTACCCTGATTTTTATATGTACCAAGTGGCAGTGAGTAATAATTTGATTTATAGCATATTGTATTATCTTTGCGAACTTTATATGATTTATATGATTCACTTTGCTTACTACGATTTTGCCTTAATGGCAATAGGTGTTTTTGCTCTTCTATAAATTCATGTTTTGGCACAAGCTGTGTAGTTTGATGTTTCTTGCCGTTACCTGTTCTGTCTAACCATGCTAAGGCTTGTTTGTTTAGTGTTTCAATATTCTTAAAATCTCTGCCTCGTAAAAAATTTTGTTTTATATATTTTACTACGTTTTCTATTTTCCCTTTACTCTGCGGGTCAGATTTTCTGCAAAAAATTTCCTCAAAATCTGAACTATCGCAATAACTCGAAAACTCCTTTGTTAATTTATAACTACCCAAATTCTCATCGCTTATAAAAACACTATCTTGGTCATAAATTATTTTCTTTGGTACTCCGGCAAAATACTCAAATGCATTTTCTTGTGCTTTTATTGTTGTTTTAGTTGTAAATGGTTTTGTTGTTAAATGAAAATATTTATATCGTGAGCGTGATAGAACTATGGAATAAAAATATACTTTCCGACGTTTTCCTGCTTGGGTTTGCATCCATGTTTCTCCAAAATCTACTTGGGCTTCGCTACCATAAGCAACTTCTAACAACTTTTCAAATATCCTGACCTTATCTGTTTTGGGTTTAGCAATATTATATTTTTTCCTTATTGTTTCTACAAAATTATAAACTGTTTTGCTATGTACTTTCGGCAAGTTGTCATAGTGCTCTTTTAACCTATCTTCTATTTGACTTGCTGATAAATAGGGCTTTAGTTCTAATTCTTTTTTTACATAGTTATGATAATTTTGTAATTTCTTGGGCATACGTCTTTTTTCCTGTACCCATTTATGAAACTCATCCTCACTTATTTGCTGATACTTACGTATCGTGGCTCTATCTAAGCCTGTTTCTCTTTTTATTTGGCTTTTATTTAAGCCTGATTCTGTTAGTTTTTGTACTTCGTACCACATATACAATCGTTTTTTAGTTCGCATTTATTTATGAGTTTAATTTTTAAACTCAACAAGTTCTTTAAAAAAATCTAATTGGCGATTTTTAATTGCGAAAATTTGACGATTGCAAGTTACTACTTACAACCTCCCACTTTCGTGAAAGGCTTTTTATTGTCGGCCCACTAGGGCTTGAACCGAGCACACTCCCGATATGAAATCGGGATGCTCAAACCAT
>QMPG01000553.1 GCA_003648455.1 Bacteroidota bacterium | reverse complement strand
TGGCAGATGCTCCTGAGTGAGGCTGAACATTGGCGTATTCCGCACCAAATAATTCTTTTGCTCTATCAATCGCTAATTGCTCTGTTTGGTCCACAATTTGGCAGCCTCCGTAATATCTTTTACCAGGATAACCTTCTGCATATTTGTTAGTTAAACACGAACCCATCGCTTCCATCACTTGCTCACTTACAAAGTTTTCAGATGCAATTAATTCTATGCCTTCGTGCTGTCGATCGTATTCTTGCTGAATTAAGTCGAACACTTTAGTATCTCTTGTCATTTATAGTATTGTTTTTAAATATTCTTACAAAAATATATAGTTTATTTTGATTTTTTATATCGAAATATATGTTTTTGGCAATCCTATTTGTGAATGGTCTTAATTATATTTTTTATTCAATAAATAATTCTGAACGTAATCCTTTACACCATCTTCTATACTTGTAAAAGGTTTATTGTAGCCTATACTTCTTAACTTTGACATTTCTGCCTCGGTAAAATACTGGTATTTATCTCGAATATCTTCAGGCGTTGGAATAAAGCTGATATTTTCCTTAACATTCATTGCCTTAAAGGTATTTTTAACCAAATCTAAAAAAGTTCTCGCCTCTCCCGTTCCAATATTATATAAACCTGAATCCTTACGGTGATGCATCAAAAACATCATTATTTCAGATAAATCTTTAACGTAAACAAAATCACGCTCCTGCTCGCCATCTTTATAATCTGAATTGTGCGATTGAAATAATTTCATTCCTCCCGTAGATTTAATCTGATTCAAAGCATGATAAACTACCGAAGCCATTCTGCCTTTATGATACTCGTTTGGGCCATAAACATTGAAATATTTAAGTCCTGCCCAAAAGTAAGGTTGCTTTTCTTGTTTTAAAGCCCAAATATCGAAATCGTTCTTCGATACACCATAATCGTTTAAAGGTTTGAGTTGCTCAACAATATCGTGCGAATCTTTATAACCCAATTCCCCCATTCCGTAAGTTGCTGCCGAAGATGCATAAACTAAAGGCAAACCAAACTCTACACATTTATTCCAAACCATTTTAGAATAGTTTAGGTTCAATTCATCGTAAACAGATTTCGGAAAACCTGTAGTTGCCGACTTTGCTCCAATATGGAAAATAAATTGGATATGCTTGTGATTAGCCGAAATCCAAGATTCAAAATCTTTTCTTTCTACTTTCTCAGAGAATATCTTTCCTTCAAAATTTTTATTCTTTTCTTCCGAAGAAAAATCATCTACCAAAATAATATCCTTAAAATTATCTTGATTTAATCTGCTCAATAAGTTTGAGGCAATAAAGCCTGCTGCTCCTGTTATTACTATCATACTATATAGTTGAAAGTTGAAAGTTGAAAGTTTTTTTAGAAAACACCAATATTCAACAGTAAATAATAAATCTTATTTAATCTTATTCAAAAATTCTTTCGTGTTGTTTGCTCTTGTATCTACTCCACCAAGAAGATTAAAGCCCGTCAACTTCATTCCGCAAAACTCAACAATCTGCTTCTGAAGCATCTTTTTTAATCGACTATTTGCACCTGTTAATTTATAAATAAAAGAAGGTGCTCCAGAACTCGAAAATACTTTTACGGTTTTCCCCATTAACAATCCTTTAGGACGAGAGTTAACATATTCGAAAGCAAAACCTCTCGATAAATTCCAATCGAAAAAGTTTTTGAGGATTGCAGGAAAAGAACCCCACCAATACGGAAATACAAAAACTAATTCATCAGCCCAGAAGATTCTCTCTTGAAAATAGGTCTTTTCTGGGGTAATGGGTAAGTTATTGGCATCATCATAAGTGAAAAAACTTTGCTGATGCTCATCTCTGTACAAATCTAGCAACTCAACCGAGTTCCCCTTGCTTTCTGCTACCATTTTATATTTATCAGCCATAGCAAAAGAAAAACTATCTTTCTTTGGATTGGCAACGATAATAAATATATTCATAATTAGTTCTTAAAATGCTTCTGATATTTCTTCTTATCGGAGATAATCTCTACAGCAGTTTTTAAACCTTCGTCTTTTTCGTTTATTACCTCATAAAACTCCGATGTATTCCAAATATCTCTGGCCAACAAAGCTCTAACTAAAAGTTCAATATCATTTTTGCTATCTTCATACTCAGTTGAGTCTTTAGGCTCAATTTCTTTCTTCTCGCTTGCTGCTTTTATACCTGCAAACATTTTATCATCGACCTTGAAATCGGTTTTAAAAGTGGTAAAATCTGGAAATTTCTGCTTTATCTCTTCTCTATTCTTATCCATATATGCCACTAGGTATTGATAAATAATTCCCTTACGACTCATCTTGCGATAATATTCTGTAAACTTCTTGGTTGTATCTAAAGGAATAAATACATCTGGCATAATTCCTCCACCTCCATAAACGGTGCGTTTCTTTGTTAAGGTTTCATATTTTAAAGAGTCAGGAAAATGGATACTATCTGCATTCATTAACTCTCCATTATTATATCTATGCAATAAATCTTCGGCATAATCTTCGGCTCCTTTGGTATACGATTTCTGAATACAACGTCCCGCTGGAGTGTAATAATGAGCAACCGTTAATCGAACCATAGAACCATCTGGCAAATTGAATGGTCGCTGCACCAAACCTTTTCCAAAACTTCTGCGCCCAACAATAATACCTCTGTCCCAATCTTGAATTGCTCCAGAAACAATCTCACTTGCCGAAGCTGATCCTTCATCAACCATAACAATTACTCTACCTGTGCTAAAACTACCTTTATCGGTTGCTCTATACGACTCTCGAGGTTGATGTGTCCCTTCGGTATAAACAACCATTTGCCCTGCTTCTAAAAACTCATCGGCTAAACTTATTGCTGTTTTAAGATATCCTCCGCCATTTCCTCGCAAATCAAGAATCAAATTCTCGAAGCCATTTTGTTTCAATGAATCTACAGCCTTATGAAATTCTGTCATAGAAGTCGCCGCAAAACGATTTAACTTTACATAGCCTGTATTCTTAGTAACCATATAAGCAG
>QMPG01000552.1 GCA_003648455.1 Bacteroidota bacterium | reverse complement strand
TAATTGTCTCTTTTTTAAGTTTTATTATTCTGTTTTTAATATGGATTTTACTAATTCTCCATTCCTTTTCATATGCCCACAAATCTGATTTATGAAAAAACTTCTTGTAAAACTGAATTGTAGTTTCATCTAGTCCAGAAATTATAGGATAGTTTGTTTGATAAATTATTGGTTCAATATAATCAAAATCATAATTATCTAATAATGATTTGGTGTCAAACCCAATTACAAAACCTGTATGATTAAAAGAGTAATGTGACCACATTAAAAGGTTGTCAGGAACAGATGATAATGAAAATAATCCTATAATTGAATTCCATTTTTCTAATTGCTCTGGTCTTTCTTTTAATAATTTATCAGGGTGCCATAAAGTTTTTTCATCTGTAACTTTTTTAGCATATTGTTTAACCAATCTTTGATCCTTGTCTTTATGTGTAATATTGATTATTTCTAAATTTTTTGCTAAACACTCTTCGTAGTTCATTAAGTCCCAACGCACTGGAATATTGCCATCAAAAGGGTCATTAAATTCTGATGGCTTCGGAAGATAGATTTCTT
This sequence comes from Bacteroidota bacterium, assembly GCA_003648455.1. The sequence continues at coordinate 2,473 of QMPG01000552.1, read as the reverse complement.
GCTTACTAATTAACTTACGGTGATATTTATTTGACCAATCCCTATATTTATATAGAACTTCTGGTATTGTTGTATCTGTAACTCTTCTAATCATTATAGTAATTGATGTTTATGTAATGTCCGCAGTTATTCCAATATTTTCAACGTCCGGATGTCTTAATGTATTTATTAAATCATTTATCATTTGGTGAACAATATCCATAGTATCAGTGAATTCAAGTTCAATAGGTTGTCCTACTTCAAAATGAAAATTCTTTCCATTGAAGTTATATGTCCAACTATTATTATTAGGGTTATTTGGGTAATGAAATCCATTATTATGTATTGTATTTCTTATAAAATCAATAAATTTCACAAATTCCTGATTATACGTGTTCGTCAATTCGTTAACAGATGTTGCAGGTTTCGTATTTGTTCTCAGTCCTTTTACTCTAATAATTATCCTATTTGTAGTTTCTATTTGAGAATAAACGGAATGAATTAAATGAAATCTGATTAGAAGGGCAATCTCCTTAAAATGTCCAAAATAATCAACTTCTTTCCAAGGTGCAGGCATATGATTGTCTCGATAATCTTCTTGCCAGTTGTCTTGATTTAAGTATTCAATAGTTTTTACAGCAGTAAATTTTGAGGCAACAATAGCGGATAGAATTCTGGAAAAAGAACCTGGTCTGTAATCATTGTTTTTCAACCAATCAATGTGAGTATTCTTATAATACTCCATTTGATTATTCAGGTCTTCTTCTGTTGACTTTAATCTTTCAATTAGACCGTTTAAAATCGGTTTCAGTTGTATATTAATTTGTTCGTACGTCATTTTCTTAATAGTTGCCAACGGCTTTGGCTATGGCACGTGCCGCATGTTTTACTGTGTTTTTTTATGATTACGACATATGTTTTATTAAAGCGCAATCTTCCTTTTATCAACTAATTGCGGCATGTGCTATGAGCCGTTGTTAGCACCAGTTCTCAATTTTAAGTTCTTTGAAATATTCAATTTCTTTTTTATTCTCTAACCTAATCGTAAGATTATATTTCACATTTAACAACTTCTGTTCTTCGTATTCAATATTTATTGAATTCCAACCGGTAATTTTTATTTTATTTGGGATTATTATTTTTGGTGAATACATTATGTTGGAAGCTTTTCCCATGTCACTTGTTATAACGATTGGAAGTCTGATATTATAAATTGAATTAAAGTACGTGTTGGTTTTTTGTGTTATTATAATAAAGTCTTGATTTAAGTACAAATTAGCTCCAATATATGATCCTCCTATAACTTTTGCTTTTGATGTGCTTGTTTGCATAATTTTCACATCAATCTTTTTCAATGTTTTTAAATCAAAACTTTTAAGAAATTGCTTTAATTCTTTATTTTTATTAATGGAAATACTTACAACTACGATAATAATTATTGAAACGAAAATCAATGGAAATATAAAACCTATCATAGAGTTGTCCATTCTTTTATTCTATTTTTTCCAAATTGGTGCTAACGGTGTAAATATGGTGCGTGCCGCAGTTTGAAACGTTTACTCTTCAATTTACGACTAACTATATTATGCGTATTAACTTTCATATTTACAACTAATTGCGGCATGTACTATATTTTTTGTTGTAAGCCTGTGCTTTATATTTTCTGTTTCAATATCTTCTGCTTCATTTTTTCAGTTATCAATCTTTTGCTCCATGTAACAAGAATTGCATCATATCCTGTTTCTTCTTTTTCCGTTTCAGTCAATTTAATAAGTTGAACCGACGGAGAATCATACCATATGTTTTTTTTTATCCAGTCAGATTTTGTAACCACCTTACTGTTTGAAGTAAAAATGATTGATTTGTTAGTAAAATCAAAATTCAAATTCTTAAAATGCATATTCAAATACTCACTTTCTTTTTCCGTTAATTTCTTATTAGAATTTTTAAATGTACTTGAAAAACCATGTGTGAATAAATAATCAAGTTTTAAATCAATAATGGTAGAATCAACCAATGCATTTTTTCTGCAATAAGAAGTCATTCCATTTTTTGAGAATACAATATAAGTTTTTCCAATTTCGAAAATCATTCCACAATCCTGACCGCCCAATCCGGTTTTAATTTCTATTGTATCTGCGTGATTTCCTTTCCATACTTTGTAAACATAAAATCTATAAATCATTTTGGAATCGATTTGATTTTTCTCAATCGGTATTCCTTGGAAAATTAAATCAGCAGAATCAATTTCATTTTTAAGATTCATTTGATTGCATTCACATGCATATCCTTTTGTAAATACACTCAATAAAATAATTACTATTATCAAGGCTTGTTTCATATTTGAAGATTTTTTCTTGGCATGGCTTACAACGGGTTGAATATGATGCGTGCCGCATCTTTATTCAATAAGTGTCTTAGTATTAAGTATTTTCAAATTTACTAAATCATTTTCTATGAAAATGAAACTGCGGCATGCATTATATTTTTTGTT
>QMPG01000551.1 GCA_003648455.1 Bacteroidota bacterium | reverse complement strand
TTGCGAGCATATATTTTAAAATATTCGTAACGTTACGAATTGTAACATATTTTTCACCGCTTGTCAAGCAAAAACTGTATAGTTTAACCTTTCTTATTTCAAATATGCATATAAATTCGAAAAACCACCATTTTTCTGTATAACGACAACTACACTTACCATCCAACGACAACTACACTTACCGAAAAAGATTATAATTATTGCAATTTTATTTAACCCTAAAATTGCAATAATAATGAAAACAACAGATAATCAGGTAAAAACATTAAGGATGGTATTTATGAAAACAAAAAACTTTAATAAAGCGGCTTTAAAGGGCGAAATGTCCGAGAAGACTGCACGGAAATATCTTTACAAAGAAAATAGACTTCCCGGCGAAATCAAAGTAGATCAACCACCCCGGCAGTATTTAACTCGCCAGTCTCCTTTTGTAGATATTGAAGATGAAATCAAAGAAGTGTTAAAAACAACCGATGGAGCAATAATTGCTTTAGAATTGTTTCGTTATTTTCAGGAGAAATATCCTGGAAAATATTCTGATAACCTTCTTCGATCTTTTCAGCGATTTGTAAAAAACTGGAAAGTTACAGAAGGGCCCGGACAAGAAATTTATTTTCCTCAACAATATTATTGTGGTGAGTTTGCTCAATCTGATTTTGTTCATCTCGGTAAATTTAACATCCGAATAAATGGTTCGTTGTATGATGGTCTTTTGTATCATTATGCTCTTCTGTTTTCTAAATGGGAATACGTTGAGTTATGTGTAAGCGAAAGTTTTGAAAGTTTAAGTTCGGGTTTTCAAAATGCTGTTTTTGCATCTGGAGGTGTTCCACAAAAACATCAGACAGACAGCTTGACAGCGGCGGTAAATAAAGATTGTAATCGCGAAGAATTTACCGAACGATATAAATCACTTTTGCGTTATTATAAAATTAAAGGTCAACACACAAATCCACGCTGTCCAAATGAAGATGGAACTATAGAACAGCTACACAGACATTTTGCGTCTCATCTCAAACACGCTTTAAAAATGCGTGGTAATTCTGATTTTTCAAGCGAAAAAGAATTAGAAACTTTTATCAAAAATATATGTAAAAGAAGAAATAGTTTTAGAAAAGATAAGCTGTCATTAGATCGAAAAAAGTTACATGCTTTACCTCTGAAAAAATTGGATGCTGTAAAAAAAATAAAAGTTTTTGTATCTAAATATTCTACAATAAATGTTGCAAAAAAAACGTATTCTGTTCCAAGTAAATTGATAGGAGAAACAATATTGGTAAGGCTTTTTGCAAAAAAAATAGAGCTCTGGTTCGGTCAAAAACTTATTGATACTTTTGACAGAGTTCATGGAAAAACAAATCATAAAATAAATTACCGCCATGTAGTAAAATGGCTTGTTAGGAAGCCGGGAGCGTTCAGGAATTATCGCTATAAAAGTGATATGTTTCCCACAACTTATTATCGAATGGCTTTTGATTGGTTAGAAGAAAAGCAAGCGGCTAACGCAACCAAAACATATCTTAAAATTCTTGAACTTGCTGCTTTTGATTCGGAGACTAAAGTCAACAATATTCTCAATTCGATGCTTGATTCAAACGCAGAAATAATTTATGAAAAAGTAAAAGAACGGCTTGATGAAAATAAAATAAGTAATGTTATTAAAATAAAAATTGATAATCCATCAAATTCAAAATACGATACTTTATTACAAAAAGTTTAATACTAAAAAATATATAATAAAAATGAAAAATGAAATGAAAGATTTTAAGAAAAAAAATATGTTGTTGATGAAAGAATTATGTCTTTCATCTATGAAAAGTTATTATAAAGAAGCTGTAGAAGCAGCACAAAAAAATGATGTTTCTTATGACGAATTTTTGTTTGAGCTTCTTACTCATGAACAGTCCGAAAGATTTAACAGACGCATAGAACGATTTCTCAAAGAATCAAAATTACCGTTGGAAAAGACGCTGGATAATTATGATTTTAAAAGAATTCCACATGCGGCAAGACAAAAAGCAAAAGCAATTTTATCCGGATATTTTCTTAGCAAAAACGAAAATATTCTGGTTTTCGGAAATCCGGGAAGCGGAAAAACTCATCTGTTATGCGGTGTCGCCAGAGAACTTATTTTGAACAATAAACGAGTTTTATTTTCTACATGTAGCCAACTTGTCCAACAACTTCTTATTTCAAAACGGGAACTAACACTAAATAAAACCTTGAAAAAACTTTCTAAATTTGATGCGGTAATTATTGATGATATTGGTTATGTGCAACATAACCGAACAGAGATGGAAGTACTTTTTACTTTTCTTGCCGATAGATACGAGCGTGGCAGTATTATGCTTACGAGCAATCTTCCATTTTCAAAATGGGAAAAGATTTTTAAAGACCCAATGGTAACGACAGCCGCAATAGACAGGCTTATTCATCACAGCATAATCATTGAATTGAATGTAGAGAGTTACAGACTGAAACACGCAAAAGAAAATCTAAAAGAAAAAAAATAAACTAATCTAACAATATTAACCAGATTTTAAAATAATTAAACTATTGATTTTTATGATATATTTTGTTAGAATATTTCGGTAAGTGTAGTTGTCGTTGAGCGGTAAGTGTAGTTGTCGTTATACAACAATAATTGCCGATTGAGCCTTAAACGCTCATTTTGATACCAAAAATAGCACTCTAAGAGCAATTGCAAGCCAATTAAATAACTTAACTATCATAATTCATGTAAGTTAAGTTAAAAAAATCGGGTCTGACCCCAAATAAACAAATCATCAAAAGCAATCTGATTTTTAAAATCATTATTTTTCAGAATCTCCATAATTCCTAAAAAGAAATAAAATTTATAAGAATTTGTTACATTATTGAACATCCCGCTAAATGCAGAAATATTTAATTCTTTTGAAAACGGGAGTATATTATTTAAATTATCTTTTTTGATTTATTATTTATTAATTTTAAAAAGCATTGTCACCCACTTACGATAATCACGATTAAAACTATCATCATTTTGCCAACGGTTT
>QMPG01000550.1 GCA_003648455.1 Bacteroidota bacterium | reverse complement strand
TCGTCAACTTGTAATAAGCCACAAATTGTTTTATCGAACAATGTAAATTCTATTGCTTCTGTACAGGTTGCTGAATACCTTGCTTTTGTGTAATACCAATCCAACTCTTGATACCCGAGATATATTTCAGTAAGTTTTTTGTCTTGCTGAATTGCTTCGTATATTCTATAATCTAAACTACTTATCATTGCCAAATTTCTTTTTCAGTTCTTTAAAATCAATAACTAATCCCTCTTTTTGAATAATATCAATAACATTTTGATAAATCCTATCGCCATCTTTATTTTTATACTGTGAGAAGAAATTTTTATTTCCGACTACAATTAATAATCTTTTTGCACGTGATAGTGCAACATTAAGACGTTGTGGCGATTTCGCAAAACCAATATCTCTATTTGATTTAGTAATCCCATTTTCTATCTTTTTATCACTTCTTACAGTAGAAACAATTATTATATTTCTTTCCATTCCTTGAAATTTATCTACTGTATTAAGTCTTATTGGAATATCTAATTTTGCTCGGGAATATTTTGCAATTTCTTTTAATTTCCCTACTTGATGACCATAGAAACTTATTAACCCTATTTCTTGTTCTTCTTTACGTTTATTCTCGTCTTTTAAGTTATCCCAATGGTTCATATATTCAGAAAACCCATTTGATTGTTTTAATAATTTTAAGACTATACCAACTGCTTCAACTTCTGTTGGGTTTATACGAGATGTTCCACTTAATTCTTCTGGGTCATCTACATTTACCCAAATTGTATGTATATCAGGATTTATAAAGTCCTTTAATATTAGTCCGTGATGTCTTGAAAAAGGATTATTTAAGTCTGTATCATCTGCATTCTCAATAATTGGTTTTCCCGGCTCTAAACCACCTTCATCAAGATAAAATTGTTTTATTACATTATTTATTTTTGGGTGCATTCTGTATTGCTCATTAAATGTAGATTTAATTGTTGGCGATACGTCTGGGTGAGAAATAAGTCTTTCAAATTGCGAAGTCTCTACAAACTCCTTATCAATTTCAGAACTTAATTCTAATGCCTCTTTGGTTTCTAATGTTTCTAATATCTCTTTGAATGATTTATCGTGTAACATTGGTGGTAATTGCCTATGGTCTCCAATAATTACATTCTTTTTTCCAAAACACATTGGTAATAGTAATTCAGGTGGTGTTGCTTTACTCGCTTCATCAGTTATTACAGTATCAAACTCAATTTGTTTAATTTTCGCAAAAACATCTACGCCATTATACCAACCACCAAAATCCTTATACTTTTTGATTACATTCTTAACTTTCTTTGTGAATTTGTCAATTTCAATATCTCCGTGCTTCGTTTTTATAATTTTGTTTTCATTAAAAATACGTTGATAGTCTGCTCCAAACCGTGGACTACCTGCCGAACTACTTGTACTACCTACAACATTACAATATTTAAAATATTTATCTCTAAATAATTCTTTCATTTCTGTTCTTGGTTGAGCCATTTCAAAAGCCCAATCTTTCATTATCTCTGCATATTTAGGATTTGACTGTTGAGAATTATCCGCAATTCTTCGCATCCAAAGTTGAACAGCATTATTATTGTAATCTTCATAAATTATTTCTTCATCACTTTCATCTTCTGCTACACTTTCATTTTCGTATATATCATCAACTGTGGCTGTATCATCAATCCATTTTGTTATTCTCTCAAAAGAATACTTTTTCCCCTCTTCTTCAAATTTTGAAGCTCTACCAAAACGAATAGGTTTTACAAGAGTATGGTCTTTATTTAATAATTTTTCAAGAGCATTATCAACCGCAAGATTTGTTTCAGAAGTTAGTAATACTTTTTGCTCTTGATTAGTTCTTACCATTTGCCAAATCATTTCTGCAATTACTGTTGTTTTTCCAGTTCCAGGGGGACCTTGCAATAAAGCTAAATCGGTAGTGTGTAATGCTGATAAGATTGCTCTACGTTGTGAATTGTTTAAAATAAGAAGTTCGTGTCTTTTTAATTCGTTCCAGTCTTCTGTATTTTCTGATAAATCTCTAAATACTTCTTCTGCTTTGGAACTATCAAAAACAAAATCTTTTAATTTTTCATTTACAGGTTTACTATCTAATCCTTCTTGTGGATTATTAACTTTATTCATTGCTTCATTTAACCACGATATTTTGGCTTGGTCTCCTCGTAAATTTGGAATTACTTTGTCAATTTTTGGTTCTTCATCAATGTATTTCAAAAACTTGTCAGTTTGTTTTTTTTCGTCTTTCCATTTATAGGGTAAATTAAAAACAAGATTATTTAAGTTTGAGTTTCTTGCTGCAAGATTACCTATAACAAGATGCCTTTTTCTAAAATCAAACTTTTCTCCTTTATCAATCTGAAATTCAACACCTGATAGGTTTTTAATTTTTTCGAGAAATTCTTGGTTTTTAGATTTTTTTGCAATTAATTCTGTTCTTACTTTAAATTTGAAGTCATTATCTAAGGGAGATTTGACAGCATTAAAATTATTCAGAGAAATAATCTTATTATATCGATTTACTAATTCATCTTTATTTGTGAAATCAAAGGCAATGGTTTGTTCAGCTTCGCTTACAGCAATTTCAAAATCATATGAATAAAATTCACGTTTAATTTCTGTCCAAAATTCTTCATTAAATTCTGTTTCAAAAAGGATATCACTATTTATTGGATGAAATTCTAATGACATCTCAGTTTTAATATTCTCTTTGCCAAATAACGGTATCAATTGTTTATAAAAAGAATGTAACTGCCCGAAGTCTCTCTTTTTAATATAAAAAGAATTTTGACGAGGTTCTGGCAAATACAATTTACCTTTTTCATTTCTGTCAAATGTTATATTATGGTTTTCTAAAAATGCTCTATCAAGCTTAATGTTTTTATCCCAATTAATATTAAAGTTACCGACATAATTATTTAATTTAAAATCATCATAAAAGAGTTTGTCTATTATTTCTTTTCGCTGATTTGGATTTTTAATATTTACGTAAATTGTCTTATTAAGAGTGTTTTGATT
>QMPG01000549.1 GCA_003648455.1 Bacteroidota bacterium | reverse complement strand
CTTTGAAAGTTATCCTGAGTTTATTCCGGGACACAAGGTTTCAAAAATTATTGATAGACAAAGTAATGATGTAATGGTTAAATCTGCCGTAGAATTCAAATTTATGGGTATTGGTTCTACAGTTAAATATACTACCGAATATATCATAAACAAACCTGAATTAATAACATTTGATACTAAAAAAAACAGAGCGACAGGACGTTATAAATTAATTCCAATTGATAAAGGGAAACGTGTTGTGCTTTTTCGGTCAAAGGAAGTTGATGGAGATAACTTTACAGGTATTGCTAAAATTTTGATCAATAAAAAACCGGAGATGGAATTTTCCTTGTATCTGTCTCCTCTCAGGATTAATATGAAAGCAATAAAAGAGAGAGCGGAAGTTTCTAAAGTTGATGGTTTCGTAAAAGTTAATAAATAATACAAAACTTATTTATTCGCCGAAATTTATAAGAAGTTATAGAACCAGAAAAAAAATGAGGGAATAATTATGGATTGGAAAAATGAATTAATGAAACACTTTAAAAAGAAAAAAGTAGGTTTGGTTCTTGGCAGTGGTGGCGCAAAAGGATTATCTCATATCGGAGTGATAAAATTTTTAGAAGAAATGGATGTAAAAATTGATTTTATTACCGGCTCGAGTATCGGAGCCTTGATCGGAGGTGCTTACGCCGACGGATTAAGTATCAAAGAAATTGAGGATATTGCTTTGGAAACCGATATCACATCCACAGCAAAGCTCTTCTCTCCAGGATTTGGAAAATCAGGTTTGGTTACAGGTTCAAAAGTTCAGGATTTTTTAACCTCGATATTGGGTAACAAAAACATCGAAGATTTGAAAATTCCCTTCACAGCAATAGCAACCGATATAATCACAGGAGAGGAAATCCGATTTAATAAAGGCAATCTCGTAGAAGCGATTCGTGCCAGTATTTCAATTCCAATTGTTTTTCAACCTGTAATCCGAAACAATATTGTGCTTGTTGACGGTGGTCTGGTCAATCCTGTTCCGATCAATGTTGCTCGCGAAATGGGAGCGGACTTCATTATTGCAGTTAATATTTTGTCATCAAAAAATAAGCCTGAATCGAAACCTGACAAAAAATCCAATAATAAAATAAATTTGGAAAAACCTCTCGAAATCATTCCCGTTCTGCAAAGAAAACTCGAAGATTTGATCATTGATCATAAATGGATAAGGAATTTCATCAAACAAAAAGAAAAAGAAGATTTGCCGGGGATGAAAAAAATACTAAATCGATCGATTCAGATCATTCAGGAAAGATTGATCAAACTATCTGTTGAATTATACAAACCGGATGTTTTAATTGAACCGGAAGTAGGAAATATTAATATATTCGATTTTTATAAAGCAGAAGAAATAATCGAAAAAGGTTATAAATCTGCCAAAGAAGTTTTAAAAGAAAAATAAAAAGGCAGGAGAAATTTATGAGAGAAGGATTTATTCTTGGAAACAGGATATTGGATATAGTTGTTGTTTCATTGGTAGTTGCGCAAACATTGAAAGTTCTTTTTTATTTATTCAAAGAAAAGAAATTGAATTTCAGAAAATATCTTGATACGGGAAGTATGCCGAGTTCACATTCTGCATCAGTTTCTTCCCTTGCTACAGCAGTGGGAATATCGGAAGGTGTGGAATCTGTCTTTTTTGCTATCAGTATAATATTTGCAGTAGTTGTTATGTATGATGCCACCGGTGTTCGTCGGGCAGTTGGTAAACAAGCAGTTGTTCTAAACAAAATGATAGATAATATTCGCAAGAAAGAAAATGCTATACTTTTTGAAGAAAACCTAAAGGAATTAATCGGTCATACTCCTCTCGAAGTTCTTGCCGGTGCCTTACTTGGAGTAGCAATTGCTTTTGTGATGAGTTAAAAAGATTGGTATTAAATGAGTAACATTCATTACTTTTTAAAAAGGGATTTCAAAAATGCAAAATGAAAGTGCTCGAATTGAAAAATTACTAAAACGCTACGGCTATCATTCCCAATCATACAATATCTTAAGAAGTGACAAATCGTATTTTTATTCATCCTCAGGAATAGATGGAGTAATTGCTTATGTTGTAAAAGCAAATGTTGCGATGGCTGCTGGTGATCCGGTCTGTGATCCTTCCGATATTCGAGATTTCGTAACTGAATTCAAACAATTCTGCAAAGCTCATAAATGGCGTTGTTGTTTCCAATCCGTCACTGAGCGCTGCAAAGATATTCTGAGCGAAATGGATTTTGGAATAATCAAAATCGGAGAGGAACCAATTTTCGATTTAGAAAAATATTCTTTATCCGGTAGTAAATTTAGAAGCTTACGTAAGAATATAAATCAAGCGAAAAGGCAAGGGTTGTCGGTTGTAGAATATCAGCCGCTTTTGAAGAGAGAACCGGAATGGGAAAAAGATATGGAAGAACTTTCTGCAATCTGGAAAAAATTCAAGGGTTCGGGAGAATTTGCTTTTCTGATAGGAGAACCTGCTCTAGATAATCCTAAAGATCGAAAATATTTCCTTGCACTCTTGGATAACAAAGTTGAAGCATTTGTTGTTTGTACTCCGATTTATACAAGAAACGGAATTTATTTCGATGTGATGCGCCGCAAGAAAATTACTCCTAACGGAATGCCACAGTTATTATTCACAGAATCTTTTCGCATTTTAAAGGAGCAAGGTTACACAATGGCAACACTTGGCACTGCTCCGCTTTCTTATAAACACACAACCGATTCCGATAAAAGTCGCATCATTAAAACAGCACTCAAATTAGCGTTTAACCGTTTAGGTTATTTTCATAGATTTAAACCACTTTATAGATTTAAGAAACAATTCGGACCATCTGCTTGGGAAGGTCGTTATCTGGCATTTTCTCCGCCACGATTCAATCCTGTTATTTTGTATGCACTTTTAAAAGTTTATGATCCTACTGGAGTAAAAGGAAAACTTTTAAGTCAGATTAACCTTGCTTGGAAAAGTATAAATAAAATAAAAGATGATTCTGTTGACTTCATAGAAACTACTTCTGGAAATG
>QMPG01000548.1 GCA_003648455.1 Bacteroidota bacterium | reverse complement strand
TAAAAGGTTTGATTTTCATTCTTTATGCTTTTAGTGTTTTGTAAACTAATTAGTAAATTTAAAAAATTACCTCTGGTTCAAGTCTTATGGACAGTCCTGTACGTGGTTGACCTGAAACAAATCTGTAAAGTTACCACTCAATATTTTTCAGCTCCCAGCTGGTGCTGTCGGAGAAACTTATTTTTACAATGCCAAACTCAGTTGAATAGTAGCACCGGACAGGATAAGGGTCTATCCCAATACTTCCAATGTGTGTTAATGTATCGCTGAAAACGTTATGATATGTTTTGTTGTTGACAACGAGGCTGTCGTAATAAAGTTCATTAATACGCAAATTATCTTGTGAAAGAGGAGAACGAAAACTACAATCAAAACCGATGCCATTGATACTGTATTCAATTGAAAATGAATACATGTCAGTACCGGAAGACATTTTAAGTAACATTTTATAGGTTTCATCACTAACAATAATCCATTCTCGTTCGTATATCGAATAATCTTTGCAGCTATTACACATAGGGTATTCAAAGACTTCATTATATTTCTCTCCGGCTTTTAATGAATATGTTTTTCCATTACTATCTATAAAATAAATTATTTCACCGCCTTTAAAAGGAATTTGCGCTTTCATTTCACTGCTTAAATAAAACTCACCCATTAATTTTCCTTTACAAGAATACATAGTTAAAATAATTATGAGTGCTATAAAACCGAAAATGTAGTTTTTCATTATGTACTTAAAGTTTAATGATTTTCAGTCGTTTTTCCATGCTGTTCACCCCCTCCGGCTCCAATTTTGTGCACAGACCTGTAATGTTGTTGACCTGGGGCAAAGCTGTAAAATTACCATTCAATATTTTCCAGTTCCATTATCAATCCATCGGGTCGTTCCAGTTTAACAATACCATATTGAGCAGAATAGTAAATTATTGTTTGTCCGGTTGGTTGGCCTTCTATCTGATAAGAATCCTTTTGGATGTAAATATCCTTTATCCATCGGTCAATTACATACAAGCTGTCTATATGTTCAGAAGAATTTTTCTTTAAAGGCAATGCATACTTAAACAAGTTTACATTTTTATATGTAAAATCAATCATAAACAAAGGTAAATGATAACCCGTTGTGCATTTGAAGAAAAAAAAGAAAAAAGTTGTTCATTGAATTGAAATAATTCGTATATTTATTTGGTAATCAATCAAGTAAATACATGAACAACTTTATTCAAAATTACGAAATTATCCTTAAAAACCTACAAAGTTTAAATATTGATTTACTCATTTTTAAACAAATCCGTAAACCCAGGTTAAGTAATATTGAACTCATAGCGATGAATCTTACGGCAGAATACATGAGTATAGATAGTGAGTGTCAATTATTTAGAGAGATTTCCGGTACTTATCTTAGCCGTTTAATTGAACGTAGCGTATATAACCGGAGAAAACGAAAACTTTTTCCTGCTATTGAACTCGTCAGGAAGAGAATGGCAAATAAATTTACCGAAATGGAGGATTATTTTATTGTTGATTCCATGCCATTGGAAATTTGTAAAAATGCCAGGGCAAATAGAAGTACTATATGCAAAGAGCAAGAATACTGTTATCCTGACAAAGGTTTTTGTGCTTCACAGAAGCTTTATTATTACGGTTACAAATTACATGGTGTTTGTTCTATATCCGGAGTTTTTCATAGTATTGATATCTCTCCGGCTTCAGTACATGACATTCATTATCTAAAAGATATTAAACAGCAACTCTCTGATTGTACGCTGCTTGGAGATAAAGGGTACTTGTCTTCGGAGTATCAACTTAATTTATTTCAAACCGTAAACATTAAGTTGGAAACGCCTAAAAGAAAGAATCAACAAGGCTATAAAAAACAAGCTTATGTCTTTAGAAAATCCAGAAAAAGAATTGAAACATTATTTTCGCAACTCTGTGATCAGTTCCTGATTAGAAGAAATTATGCCAAATCATTTATGGGTTTTAAAACCCGAATACTGTCGAAAATATCTGCTATGACTATGATTCAATATTTGAACAAATTTGTTTTTAACAGACCTATTAATAATTTAAAATTAAATTTGTCCTAAATGCACAACGGGTAAATGATAATATATACTGATGCTATCATTATCAATCCACATGTATTCTCGCTCCAAAATATAATATTCATTAGTATTCATTCCTTCAGGAATATCTTCAACTTTGTTATATCTTTCTCCTGCTTCCAACATAGTTTGTAAACCATCCTGGAGACGGTAATATACCTTCTCACCACCCTGATACGGCAATGCATCCTTCATTTCATCAGTAAGATAGTATTCTCCTGTTAATTTATTACCAAATTCACACGAATTAAGCATAATAATAAAACCGAAAATTAAAATAACAATAATTTTTAAGCTTTTCATGACTAATTATTTATAATAATACCAGTTTCAATGTCTTGGCCATCGTACCAGATTGAACTTTAAGGTAAAATACTCCTTTCTCCTTATTCGATATGTTTACGGTTATCGTTTGTTCCCTGTTATTCTTTTGTTCAAAAATACATTTTCCAAACGAATCGATAATAGTAATTGAATTTGTCCCTTTGAAAGAATTTCCCAGATAGACATTGAAAATACCATAAGACGGATTAGGATATACTTTTATTTTAGATTTATTGTTAATGCCTGATTGAAAATTATTCAGGTCTATTTTATGATCGCCACTAAAAGCTGATATTTTCTCAATTATTCTCCTTCCGTCTGCAGTGAAAACTTCAAGCTTTTGAATGTTATTAATCTCATGAAAATACACAAAAAATGTTCCAAAGGATGGATTTGGAAAAATTGTAATTGCTTTACCTGTTAATCCAATAACTTCAGTATCATATGAAATCTGTGAATTTTTATTATACTGCTCAATACTATTTAAGTTTTTCCCTTGCGATCTATAGTATTCGAGTTGTTCATTAATTTGTTTAACTGTTTTGTAATGCTTAGTATAGTTTTTTTGTCCGCAAGGATCAGCTGAAGTTTTTTCGAAATAAACAGGGT
>QMPG01000547.1 GCA_003648455.1 Bacteroidota bacterium | reverse complement strand
ATTAATGGAATGATAATGACAAGAGATCTTTTTAACTTGTTTGTTTTTATAGAAATTGTTTCAATTGCCACTTATTCAATAACGATATTGGAAAAAAATGTGAAGACTCTTTCTGCAGGATTTAAATATATTATTGCAGGTGGCATGGCTTCTACGTTTCTACTTTTGGGAACAATTTTTATATATAAGTTTACAGGAACCCTTAATATTGACGATATAATAGTGCATAAATCAATGCTTGCAGGAAGTCTTGGCGGACTATCTGTTTCCTTTTTAGTAATGGCATTGATTATAGAACTAAAACAATTCCCGGTTAATGGATGGGCTCTTGATGTCTATCAGGCTGCACCTTCGGGAATTGCTTCTGTTATTGCCGTTGGAAATTCGGCAGCTGCGTTCTATGCCTTTTATAAAATATTCCCCATTATTCCTCAACATCTTCATAATTTATTAGCACTAATGGGGTTGGTTACTTTTGTTGTTTCAAATCTAATGGCGTTAAAACAAACAAACGCCAAAAGGCTTTTAGGATACTCTTCAATCGGGCAAATGGGACTGTTGATTGCAAGTTTTATTTACACAATTCACGAACCAAATAATTTAATCTATTTAATTGTCGGAGGTTTTTTCGTTAATCATTTTATCGCAAAAGCCGGACTTTTCTGGATTACGGGAATAGTGAAAAAAGAAAATATCAAAGATTGGAGCATTTTACAAAACAACAAACCGGTTTTGATATTATTCGGAGTATTAATCTTTGCTTTATCAGGTTTTCCACCATTTGCAGGATTTTGGGCAAAGTGGGAATTCATTAAAGTTTTAGTTCATGCTAAAATGTCATTTGCTGTTATAGCTGTTTTATTGGGCTCTCTTTTTGAAGTGATTTTCCTTTTTAGATGGTTTACAATAGCTGTAAAAGGTAATACTACAACAGAAAAAGTAGAGAGCACATTTGAATTTCATAAAATGTTCTCACCTGCAATTTTTGCAGGAATTGCACTATTGATACCGGTAATGATCATGAGATTTTTTTACGGATTCAATTGGCTTCAACTACTTCCGTTAATTGCGGTTATTGCAATATATTTGTTAGATTTTATACCCTCAAAAATTAAGGGAATATTGTCTCTTTTAGCTGTAATTGCTTATGGCTATCATATTTATCCATTTGAAAGTAAGTTGCAACTTTTCTTTGGAATCATTTTTATAGTTGGAAGTGCAATAAATATAATTGCTACACTGAATAGAAAAGGGTTAAATGAAAATTTCTATGGATTCTTGTTAATGATGATCTTTTCTTTTGGTAATCTGATAATTGCAAAATCCTATTTAGAATTTTTCCTAAGTTGGGAATTTATGACTATCTCTTCATATCTTTTAATTTTAAGAGGTAAAAAAGCTCAAAAAGCATCTTTAATGTATCTAATATTTTCCACTGCCGGAGCATATTTATTAATGGTTGGTTTTAGCCTATCTCCTGATTTACTCTCAAATGTTGCTTTGATTAAATCTATTTCAACTGTCCAGTTGCCTCTAATATCAATTATTCTTTTATCAATTGGGTTTATGATAAAATCAGGTTCACTTGGTGTTCACATTTGGTTACCGGAAGCTCACGCTGAAGCAGAATCGGATGTGTCTCCATTTATCTCGGCGATCTTACTTAAAGCCGGCGTTTTTGGATTATTGCTGATTGGAATTTCATATGTAAAACATGCTCCTTCATTTGATATATTCTATTGGATTGGTTGGATTGGTGTGTTAACCGCTTTAGTCGGTGCATTTTTGGCTTCATTTCAAGAGGATGCAAAAAGATTATTAGCTTATTCCAGTATGAGTCAGGTTGGTTATATTGTTGCTTCCATTGCTATTTTAAGTCATCTCGGTTGGATTTCTGCATTATATCTTTCTCTTAATCATATGATGTTCAAATCTGCGTTATTTATTGCGATTGCCGGAGTTTATTATCGTACTCATACAAGAACAATGTATGAAATGGGCGGTTTAATAAAGAAGATGCCTTTATCCTTTATAAGTGTATTAGTTTGTATCATCGCTGTTTCCGGTGTTCCACCATTGTCTGGATTTGGTGCAAAATGGCTCATCTACTCTTCCTTTATCGAAAAAGGTCGGTATTTACAAGCTGGAGTCTTATTTTTTGCAAGTGCAGTAAGTTTCCTTTATTTGTATAGATTGATTCATACTATATTTTTAGGACAACTCAAGTACGAACACCAAGAAGTTAAAGAAGCTCCAATCTGGTTTATCATTCCTCAATATATTTTTATTATTGCCATTATAGTTTTTTCAGCATTTCCAAATATAGTGATACAACCCTTGAATTCGATTGTTGGACATTATTTTAATTCGTCAATAATAATAGACGGATATAATGTAACAAGCAGTTTGGGAAATTGGAATGGCAATGCGATAATGCATGTTACCATGGCAATTTTTGCTGTTCCATTTATATTTTTAATTCTTTTGAACGGTAGAACTCAGAAAGTTAAACAATTTAACATCGTTTATGCTGCAGAAAGACCGGAATCTCCTCAAACAACTCATGTTGCTCATAATATGTTTGCTCATTATAGGAAAGCACTCGGAGATTTTACATTACCAAGAATTTGGACTTTTTGGCATGGCGTTTTAGAATGGGCACACACGTTAGGTGATTTTTTTCGTCGCCTATATACCGGAAACGGTCAAACATATGTTTTACATATAATGATTTATATGATTGTAATCTATTTTATCTCGAAGGTGTAATATGAATATTTGGATTAAGATTCTTTATGCGATTATCTCAGTATCAGTTGCGACAATATACGGACTCACTTTAGGGGGAATTGTCCGGAAAATATATGCAAGAGTTCATGGAAGATATGGCCCACCGGTTTGGCAACCATTTCTTGATATTATCAAAAATCATGGAAAACGAGTTTCAATTTCACATGGTTATATGTTCTATTTAGGACCAGTCCTTCGATTGACTGGTGGACTTGGAACATATCTTTTCATTCCTGTGATTTTTGGCTCGACT
>QMPG01000546.1 GCA_003648455.1 Bacteroidota bacterium | reverse complement strand
GTGTATAACAGGCAGCCTCTATAGCATGCAATTAAGCCAAGTATATTAAAGCAATGCGATACATCCCGATAATTATCGGGAGCGCAGCAGCCAGTTTTTTTGCCGTAAAAGAAGATAATACAGATACGAAGTTTCAATATATACTACCTATATTCTTCATTCCAACTATTTTAATTATGTATAAACCAACAAAAAATGGAATTATTCATATTTAATAAAAGAGCCTTCATGATATAAAACTTTGATTACCTTTGAAAAAAACAAAATATATGGATAAAAAAGAAGCTATAAAATTATTTCAAGACCAAAAGGTAAGAGTTATTTGGGACGAAAATCTTGAAAAATGGTTTTTTTCAATCGTTGATGTTGTTGGTGTTTTAACTGATAGTCCAAATCCGAGAAAATATTGGAGTGTTTTAAAATCAAGACTTAAAAAAGAAGGAAGTCAGTTGGCAACAAATTGTAGTCAACTGAAAATGCAATCAAAAGACGGTAAATTTTATAAAACAGATGTTGCTGACACAGAAGAGGTATTAAGATTAATACAATCTATTCCTTCACCCAAAGCTGAGCCATTTAAAATTTGGCTGGCTAAAGTAGGTTACGAAAGAATTGAAGAAACCGAAGATCCAGAAAAAGCTTTTGAAAGAGCAATGGAAACATATTTAAAGAAAGGGTATTCAACAAATTGGATAAATCAACGATTAAAAAGTATAGAAGTAAGAAAAGAACTTACAGATGAATGGGAAAACAGAGGAGTAAAAAAAGGATTAGAATATGCTATTTTAACAGATGAAATTACACGAGCTTGGACTGGATATTCAACTAAGGAATTAAAAAATCTAAAAGGATTAAAAAAGGAAAACCTGAGAGATAATATGACTAATCTTGAATTAGTTTTAAATATGCTTGCAGAAGCAACAACTACTGAAATATCGAAAGAAAAGAAACCTAAAACTTTTATACGAAACAAAAAGATAGCACAAGAAGGAGGAACTATTGCTGGTAATACCAGAAAAGAAATTGAAGAAAAAACAGGTAAGAAGGTAATCTCAGAGCAGAATGCAAGAATATTGAAAAAGGATAATGACAAATAACTAATTACCAACAAAATCTATAGTGTATACAGCGTAGCATCAGATTTATATGAAGTATCTGCTTAAAATAAATATGAAGGTATACTGTACAAAAAAATATTTCAAATGAAGATAAGTTTTTCACATATAATGCCTCTTTTGCTTCTGACTTTAATTACAAGCATAGCATTGGGGCAAACTCAGACAAAAATTAAGTTAACAATTGATACTGACTGTGTATGTAATGATTCTTTAATTTCTATATTAAATGGCAAATTTGAAGTTTACGCCTACGCTCCACTGACAAATTCAAGCAACTATACTGACAACCTAATTAAAGAATTAAAGCTAGAAAAAGAACAAACAATATTCTTAGAGCAAGGGACATACAAATTTATTTACACTCCCTTTGATTCGTCAGAAAGAAAAAGTCAGTACTATTTTGCTTTGAGTAACTATGAAACACAAATTCATCTAAACTGCTTTTTCTTTAACAAAAGTTACCCTTCGTTATTGGATCTAATGGGCAAAAAGGATTCGTTTGTTATTAGCTCAATATATTATGGTAAAACCAATGGCGGAACAATAATTCCTACCCATACCGTTGTAATTTTTAGAAAACGGAAAAAATATTACGCATCATACTATAAATCTGAGCAAAGAGGGCTACCAATTCCTGCCATATCAATAAAAGGCTCTAAACACAAACCTCAGATTTTACTAACAGAAGAACAAGTACAGCGATTCAGACAGTTTGAAGTTAATTTCTTAAAACTGTCAATCAATGACAACCTAAGTTATGAAGTAAATACAAAAAATAACATTTGGATCAATGGCAAAAAGATTAGTTTTGATTCCAAGGGTTACATTGCTCTATTACTGTGGAATGAATTAAATAAAACTACTTCCAATAAAAAATAAATCGCATTTAAACACGCTTTATTCATACCGTTAAAATACCAAAATAATACACAAACACCAAGCAAGAATAAACAGCAGTTGCGGAGAAAAACTGCTTTATTCACAAGATAATTTGCGGAGAATAATTTATTTGCGGAGAAAAAGTGTTATATTTGCAGCAAATTATGCGGAGAATGAAATTATACATACACGAAAATAATAATTGGACAGATTTTGTTTGGGACGAAAAACGAGTGTCTTTAAAATTAGCTGAAACAAGAAATTTGCAAGGTCGTTTATTGGGAAAAATGGAATCTTTAGGGTTTGACTTACAAGATGAGGCTGTTTTAAACATTTTGACCATTGAAATTGTAAAATCATCAGAAATTGAAGGTGAGATTCTTGATTTAGAACAAGTTCGTTCATCAATAGCACGAAGACTAGGGATAGAACTTGCTGGAGCAATTGAATCAGAACGCCATATTGATGGTATTGTTGAGATGATGCTTGATGCAACACAGCGTTATCAATTACCATTAACCAAAGAAAGACTTTTTGGCTGGCATTCTTCTCTTTTTCCAACTGGTTGGAGTAATATGTATAAAATTATTGTAGCTAATTGGCGGAAAGACACAAATGGACCAATGCAAGTGGTGTCTGGTCCTATGGGGAAAGAAAAAGTACATTATCAAGCTCCTGATTCTAATAGAATTGAGACTGAAATGCGAAAGCTTATCAATTGGATTGAAAAAGAAACAACAATTGACCCTGTTTTAAAAGCAGCAATTTCTCATTTATGGTTTGTCACAATCCATCCGTTTGAAGATGGAAATGGAAGAATAACAAGGGCTATTACAGAAATGCTTCTTGCTCGCTCGGACGATAGTGTTAAAAGATTTTACAGTATGTCTTCTCAAATAAGATTGGAGAGAAAACAATACTATGATAAGTTAGAAAAAACACAAAAAGGAAGTTCCGAAATAACAGAATGGATTTTATGGTTTTTAGAGTGTTTGGATAATGCTTTTGATTCTACATCGGATACATTATCGAAAATTCTACAAAAAGC
>QMPG01000545.1 GCA_003648455.1 Bacteroidota bacterium | reverse complement strand
TTAAGTTTTGAAGAACGAACAAAAATGCTTGTAGAAGCTCGTCCTCAATTTATTAAATTGGTTAATATAAGTTTAAGACATCACTTTGAATTGATTAAAAAATTAGTGGAGCGAGGAGTTTATTTCTTTGATTATGGGAATAGCTTTATGAAAGCTATTTTTGATGCAGGAGTAAAAGAAATAGCAAAAAATGGTGAAAATACTTATGATGGATTTATTTTCCCAAGTTATGTAGAAGACATTTTGGGACCTGAACTTTTTGATTATGGATATGGTCCTTTTCGTTGGGTTTGTCTTTCCGGAAAAGAAGAAGATTTGATTAAAACCGATAAAGCAGCGATGGATTGTATTGATCCGAGTCGTCGGTATCAGGATAGAGATAACTATATTTGGGTTCATGATGCTATGAAAAATAAATTAGTTGTAGGTACACAAGCAAGAATTCTTTATCAGGATGAAAAAGGAAGAGTTGCAATAGCTCTTAAGTTTAATGATATGGTTCGTAAAGGTGAAGTCGGACCAATAATGTTAGGACGTGATCATCATGATACTGGTGGAACAGATTCACCATTTCGAGAAACATCTAATATCAAAGATGGTTCTAATGTGATGGCAGATATGGCAACTCAATGTTTTGCTGGAAATGCTGCTCGTGGAATGAGTATGGTTACTCTCCATAATGGTGGAGGTGTTGGAATTGGCAAAGTGATAAATGGCGGATTTGGAATGGTACTCGATGGAAGTAAACGTGTTGATAATATTCTCAAAATCGCTTTTCCGTGGGATGTGATGGGTGGTGTCGCCAGGAGAGCCTGGGCAAGAAATGAACATTCGATTGAAACAATAATAACTTATAATAAAGAAAATACCGGAACCGAACATATCACTCTTCCTTTTATTCCTAAAAAGGGATTTGTTGAAAAATTAGTAGCTGAAAAATTAAGAACTGTTACTGAATAGTTGTTAGTATTTATTACAACATTTAACATGATTTCGTTCAGATAATAAGTAGAAATAATTCTATCCATTAATATCGGAAATAAAAAAGTGAAAAAAATTAAGTTTTTTCTTATTCCAATTCTAATTCTGATCATACTAAGAATATTTTTTGCAACTGAATTTGGAGAAAACATCGAGCATAAAGCTCAGGATGTTCTTTTTATGATACGTGGCACGAAAAAAATATCTAATGATATTGTAATCGTAGATATTGGTGATGATACTTTTAATGCCTTAAATGAACAATGGCCCTTTCCGCGTCAATATTATGTGAAGTTAATTAAGAATTTGGAAAAAGCAGGTGCTAAACAAATTATTTTTGATATTGAATTCACTGAAAAATCCGATATTCAAAGTGATGAAATGTTAGCAGAGACAGCCGCTAAATATGGGAATGTAATTTTTGCTGGGAAAATAATTAATATCCTAAAAGACAATTATATCAAGCAGCAAATTTTACCTCCCATCGAACCAATTATTCAAAAAGGATTAAATTGGGGAACTGTTAATATTTCTACCGATAATGATGGATTTGTGCGTAGATATGAGCTATTTCAAAAAAGAGGGGAAAAAACAAAGTACTCAATTGGTGTTTTATCTTTTGCATTTTTACACAAAAATCCATATTGGAAAAAAGAAATTCATGATAATAGAAGATATTTTGCTGTTCGTGATAATTCAATTCCTAAAGTAACTTATAAAAGTACATTGATAAATTATTATGGTCCGGCTGGAACTTTTAAAACTTATGATTTTGCAAATGTAATAGATGATTCAACTTTTACATTACCGGAATTAGATTTGGATATTTTTGATGATTACTTGGAAGATCAGGTTTTTAAGAATAAAATTGTATTAGTAGGAGTTGCAGCAATCGAATTTCACGATTCACATCATACTCCCTTTTTTATTGAATCTAAAAAATTAACAACGGGAGTAGAAATTCATGCAAATTTCATTGAAATGGTTCTGAACAGAGATTATTTAAAAGAATTTTCCTATTTAAAATTTTTTATTATATTTCTAATAAGTGCTTTTGTATTATTTGTTCTAGATGCAAATGTTAAACCTACAATATCGATTTTAATAAACTTTCTATTATTTTGTGGGAATTTTATTTTAGCTTTCTTATTATTTAAAAATAAGAATATTATTATTCCTATATTAGAACTCCCTTTATTAATTATTGTTATTTACATTATTGGATTAATTTTTCAATATATTAAAACGGTTCAAGAGCGAATATTTATTAAAAAAGCTTTTGGACATTATATTGCACCCGATTTGGTAAATGAACTTATTAAAGATCCTAAAAAATTAGAATATGGTGGAATACAAAAGGAAATTAGTATTCTTTTCTGTGATATTTGTTCTTTTACAACATATACGGAATCTCATTTCCCTAAAGAAACTGTATCTATTCTGCGTGAATACCTTACAGCAATGGTAGAAGTTGTTCAGAAAAACAAGGGAACTATTGATAAATTTGTTGGAGACGAACTTATTGCAATTTTTGGTTCGCCGGTGGAATTGGAAGATCATGCCTACTGGGCTTGCAAAACAGCTCTGGAAATGCGAGAAAAGTTGAGTGAGCTGAAAAATAAATGGGAAAGCGAACGAAAAGACCCATTTAATATGGGAATCGGTATTAATAGCGGAATGGTTACAATTGGGAATTTAGGTTCAGAACAAATTTTTGATTATACTGCAATTGGAGATAATGTTAATCTGGGTGCAAGATTGGAATCTTTAACAAGAGAATATGAAACTACGAATAATATAATTATCAGTAAGAAAACTTTTTTATTGGAAAAAGAAAGATTAATTGCAAATTATATTGATAGTGTAAAAGTAAAGGGAAAAACAGAAACAACTGAAATATATGAATTAATAGGTCTAAAAAAAGAATTATCAAAAGAACAATCCGATATAATTAAGCAGACCTCACTAAAATAATAGATTATGAAAAAACAAATCGAAAATAATATGCTCTCTTTTCTACCTCACCCCAACCCTCTCCTACAAGGCGAGGGAGACAAAAAATTTC
>QMPG01000544.1 GCA_003648455.1 Bacteroidota bacterium | reverse complement strand
GATGAAAAAGTTAAGCCTCTTCTTGAACTTTTGAAGAAGTTAGACAAAAAATCTGAACAACAGGGATTAAGAACTTTTGTTTGGAATATTGAACAGTCGTACTAAAACAATGGGCTTGTGGCTGTCGAAAAAGTGTCATTTCTCATTTTATTCGAAATAAAATGTATTTAACCTTTTTCGACAGCCTCTTTTTATGTAGTATAATGAAAGATAATTTTGATAGAAAAATATATACATTTCGTTTGTTATTAAACGATTTGGTTTTTCTTTTTCGTAATAACGTCAATATTTTTGCTGCTATGCGGAATAAAAAATTGGGCAAAGTATTTATGGAAAAAATAATGACCGTGGTTACTGCTGTTAACGGATGTACCTATTGCACATGGTTTCATGCAAAACAAGCTGTGTCAAGCGGAATAAATGAAACAGAAGTGAAAAATATGCTCAACTTACAATTTGAAGCAGACGCATCAGATTTTGAAGTTACTGCTTTATTATATGCTCAACACTATGCCGAAACTAATCGTAATCCGGATGAAGAAATGACAATAAAGCTGTTTGAATTTTACGGAGAAAAGACCGCAAAGCATATTATTTTAATGATAAGAATGATATTTTTCGGTAATCTTTTAGGAAATACTTTTGATGCATTTCTAAGCAGGTTGAAAGGTAAAAAAGCTAAAAACAGCAATGTTATATTCGAGACATTGTTTTTTGTGGTAAGTGCTCCTTTTATGCTTCCTCTCTTGCCTGCCACTAAAAAATATCGAAAATAAAAATATTAGAAATGGCAAATCTTCATCAAAATAAAACATTTGACAAGATAATATACAAAGATGTTGTTGTTAAAGAAAAAGAGTTCATCAAATGCAAATTTACACATTGTGACTTTTCTAATATTACATTCGAAGATTGTAGTTTTGAAGATTGTTTTTTTGAAAATTGCAACCTTACTTCATTAAAAGTCAAATATTCACAATTTTCAGATGTGACATTTAAGTCCTGTAAAATGATAGGGATTGCCTGGGATGAAGCCTCTATGCCTTTCTCAATCACTTGCGAAGATTCCAACATAAGCTATTCGAGTTTTTATGGCATGAAATTGAAGAAAATGAAAGTCTATAAATGTATTGCACATGATGTAAACTTTTCGGAAGCAGATTTGCGACTTTGTAAGTTTAATTATACAGATTTACAAGATAGTATTTTCCAAAACACTAATTTAATGAAAGCCAATTTTGAAAATGCGGTCAACTATAATGGAATAGATTTATTAAATGGGAAAATTAAAAAGGCTGTATTTTCAATGCCTGAAGCTTTAGTATTACTTAGAAATTTTGATATAATTTTGAAATAAAATGAGAGGCTTGTCTCGTCCTGAATTTAGTTTACACTTTATTAACCCGGTTACAAATTTATACTTTATTTGTAATCCCGAACAGCAGGTATTAATAAAAAAAAGACATTCCCTCATATAAAAAAAATGTCTTTTTTAATAAAATAATTAAAAATACGATTAATGATTCTCTTTAAAAATCTTTAACCTTTCTTCTAATTGAGAAAATTGATTGTCTGCTATAAATGAAACACATGCTCGCAAACCTTCTCTCTCACTTCCTGTTGTTGATAACGATATTGCACTTATGCCATAATACATTAATTCTTCAACAAGTTGCTCACCCGTAAAGCCGGGATATGAAAAAGTAAAATAAAAACCATCGGCAATAGGTTGGTCAATATCTGTATCATATACAATATTAAAACCATTATCAGTAAATATTTTTTTTGCTTTTTTAGCTCTTCCACCATATTTAATAACTACTTCCCAAGGATTATATTCTCCGTTGTTTGTTGCTTTAAGCAATGCTAGCAGTCCATATTGAGCTGAATGAGTAACGCCTGCAGTTGTTGCATAAAGTGTACCGTAAGCAATTGCATGACCAAAGTTTGAAGTCGAGTAATATTTTAATAATCTTTTAAAATCTCTCTGAAAAAGTTTATCAGAAATACACATCATACCAACACGTTGCCCTGCATAACTAAACGATTTAGAGCTCGATATCATGAGCACATAATTATCGGTATATTTTGCAACAGATGGTTGATATGGTGGCTCGCCGGGTTTTGACATATCTTTACGAAAATCCATAGCAAAATAAGCCAAATCTTCTTCAACAACAACATCGTATTTAGTTGCCAACTCGCCAATAATTTTAAGTTCTTCTTCGTTAAAACAAATCCACGCAGGATTGTTAGGATTTGAATAAAGAATAACTGATATATTTCCTTTCTTCAGATAAGACTCTAATTTCTCTTTAAGTTTTACGCCTCTGTAATTATACACATCAAAACTTTCGTACTTTAAGCCCAACATTTTAACGAGTTGTTTATGAACAGGGAATCCCGGATCAATAAATAACACGGTATCCTTTTTTTCATCCATTCTGCCGGCAACCATAAAAGTACCGTAGTTCCCGTTTATTGAACCAACAGTTGGAATACATGCTTTTGGCGATATATCAATATCTATATAATTCTTAACAAATCGCGAGATTTCGTTTTTAAGTTCCGGCACTCCGTCAATGTCAGGATATAGACTTGCTACTCCATTATCAAGAGCTTCTTTCTCAGCATTAGTTGCAATTTTAGGTGCAGGAAAACCGGGAATTCCCATTTCCATACGGATAAACTTATCTCCTGTTTTTTTTTCTATTGTGTCAATCATAAATTTAATTTCACGAATTGAAGCTTTACCTACACATTCGTAGCCACTTTCTTTTATTACTTTTGAAACAATATTATAATCAATTGGTGTATTTTTCATCTATTTATTTTTTATAGTTAGCTCATTATTAAGTTATTATCATTTTTTTCATGCCAAGTCGCTTTTTTTACTGCAGAGACGCTAAGACGCAAAGCTTTTTTTACAAAAAAAACGTTTTTAAGTCCACCAGCTGGCGGACGTTGAAAAATTTTTATGTAAACTCGCTTTTTTATCTGTTTGCATTTTTATAGTTAGCTCATTATTAAGTTATTATCATTTTTTT
>QMPG01000543.1 GCA_003648455.1 Bacteroidota bacterium | reverse complement strand
CCTTACAGGTGACGATATGACCGAGTTTGTAAACGATAAACTCTTTCCATACCTAAAAGGATTTAAGAACAATACCAACAACCCAAAATCGATAAAATATAAGATAGGTGCCATATTCGAGTATCTCGATAATAAAGTGGTAAGCGGACACACCTTGCGTGAGGTATTGGATATTATCGATAGTTTAAACTTCCAGAGTTCTGATGAGTTGTTTGAGCTATCGCAGATATACGAGCAGTTGCTAAAAGGAATGGGTAGCGATGGCGGTAACTCAGGCGAGTTCTATACACCACGAGCAGTAATTAAAGCAATGGTTGATGCCACAAGCCCACAAGTGGGACAAACAATTTACGATGGTGCAATTGGTAGTGCAGGTTTTTTGGTGGAGGCATTTACATATATGACCACGCCCGAAAAAAAGAAAAACTACTCGGCAACCGATTGGGAAACCCTACAAAGCGATACTTTTTACGGTATGGAAAAAACATCGTTGGGTTATGTAATGGGAATGATGAACCTTATTTTGCACGGTATAGAAAGCCCAAATGTGTATAAAGGCAATACCCTAACCGAGAATATTCGTGATATACAGGAGAAAGACCGCCACAATATTATTTTGGCAAATCCACCATTTGGAGGAAAAGAAAAAAGCCAGATACAGCAGAATTTTCCTATACAGAGCAATGCAACCGAACTTTTGTTTTTACAGCATTTTATGAAAATGCTAAAACTCGAAGGTAAAGCAAGTATAATTATACCAGAAGGGGTGCTGTTCCAAACCAATAAGGCGTTTAGCAATGTAAAGCAAGAACTTTTAGAAAATTATAATGTGCATACCATAGTTAGTTTGCCCGCAGGCGTGTTTTTGCCTTATAGTGGCGTAAAAACCAATATCCTGTTTTTCGACCGCAAAGGAGCAACTTCCAATATTTGGTATTACGAGGTTAACCCACCCTACAAACTAACCAAGAATAAACCCATTGCCAACGAGCATTTTAAGGAATTTATAGAACTATTCCATAATGCCGATAAGCGAGGCAAAGGCGAAAACGATTGGACTATTGGTATTAATGATATTAAAGAATACGATATTTCTGCCAAAAACCCACATAAAATTGTTGAAATAGAACACTTGGCACCAAAAGAACTTTTGGGAAAGATTAAAAACAACGATACCCAAATCAATAAATTAATTAACGAAATTGAGGACTTGATAAATGGGTAAGATTAATGTAAAAGGTAAAGAAATCAGTATTTTCAATAAAAGGCAGGAAGATTATATTTCGCTTACAGATATTGCAAAATACAAGAATGCCGAAGCTCCTGCCGATATTGTAAAAAACTGGATGCGTAGCAAGACAACCATTGAATTATTAGGCTTATGGGAGCGATTGTATAATGAAGATTTTAAAGTGGTCGAATTCGACCACTTTAGAAATGAAGCAGGCTCAAATCATTTTGTATTATCTCCACAAAGATGGATTGAAACAACAAATGCCATCGGATTAATATCTAAATCAGGAAGATATGGAGGTACATTTGCACATAAAGATATTGCTTTTGAGTTTGCCTCCTGGGTTTCTGTTGAGTTTAAGCTATATTTTATTAAAGAATTTCAGCGATTAAAAGAAGAGGAAAGTAATGCCAAATCTTTAGAATGGAATTTACAACGAACATTAACTAAGATTAATTACCGCATTCATACAGATGCTATTAGAGAAAACCTAATTCCAATTAATCTTTCAAAAGAACAGATAAACTACTTATACGCCAATGAGGCAGATATATTAAATGTAGCTCTTTTTGGCAAAACGGCAAAACAATGGAAAACAGAAAACCCCAAATTAAAAGGAAATATGCGAGATTTTGCAAGTATTGAGCAATTAGTAATTTTGACAAATATAGAAAGTATTAATGCTTTGCTAATAAGTAATAAGCTAAATCAAAAAGACAGATTGATTAGCTTGAATAAAGTAGCTCAAACACAAATGAAATCTCTGCTAACAAACAAAAATATTAAACAAATAAAGCATAAATAGATGATTCGCACCAGATATATAAAATTAAATACATTAATTAACGAAATTGAGGAATTGATAAATGGGTAATTACCAATATAAAAATCGCAAAACACCAAGAATGCAAAATTGGGATTATACGCAAAATGCTGCGTATTTTATAACCATTTGTACGGCAAATCGCGAAAATTATTTTGGAGAAATTATTGACGATAAAATGATATTATCGCCAACAGGAATATTGGCAGATGTGTTTTGGCACGAAATAAAAAATCACGCAAAATTTGTTGAATTGGACGAATTTGTGGTAATGCCAAACCATATTCACGGAATTTTAATTTTGAATAATCCGATAGGGACAGGGCATGCCCTGTCCCTATCGAACGCAAACGCCCCATCCCAACCATTAACCGGGGAAAACCGTTTTCAAAATATTGGAAAAAATTCCGTTTCGGCAATAATTGGTTCATATAAATCGGCGGTAACAAAACACGCCAACCGATTAAAATTACCAAACGAATGGCAAACCCGATTTCACGACCATATTATACGAAATGATGATGATTTTGATAGAATAAAAAATTATATTGCAAACAATCCAAAAAATTGGAAAGATGATAAATTTAAAAAATAAATTAATTAACGAAATTGAGGAATTGATAAATGGGTAAGTGGTTTGATGACATAAAAGCATATTTAAAACCAAAACAGGAAGTATGGGATAGAGAGTTATACTATGCATCACAAAGACCCGAAATATGGAAGAGTTTTGCGTTAGAGTTATATTTATCGGCTGATTTCTTATACGAAGGTATGCAAAACACTTATTTAGATGAATATGAAGGAGACTATGTATTCAAAAGAAATTTTAATGCTTCTAAGTTTATAAGAATGTTATGGGCGTATTCATTAGAAAATTTATCAAAAGGCATTTTGTTAAAAACAGATAATGAAGAAAAATATATTAATAGTAAAAAAAGCAAAATAAAATGGGATAATAATGGTCATAATCTATCATGGCTTTTTATTG
>QMPG01000542.1 GCA_003648455.1 Bacteroidota bacterium | reverse complement strand
TAACGATAATAATTTAACTGTTTTCAGATATAATGAATCAAAAGGGATTGCAACTCTAGACCCTGCCTTTGCAAAAAACCAGACAGTTATTTGGCCAATTAATCAGTTATTTAACGGACTTGTTCAAATGAACGACAGCCTGAAAGTAATGCCATGTATTGCCAAGAACTGGGAAATATCAAACAAAGGCAGATTATATACTTTTTATCTGCGTAATGATGTTTATTTTCATGATAATAAAATTTTTAAATCAGCTAAGGGAAGGAGAGTTGTTGCATCCGATTTTGTTTATAGTCTAAACCGCATACAAGACAATAAAACAGCATCGCCCGGTGCATGGATTTTTGACAAACTCGACAAAAATCAAGACAATAATTTCATCGGTTTAAAAGCTGTAAACGATAGCGTGTTACAGATATATTTAAAAGATCCTTTTCCTGCCTTTTTAGGTTTGCTCACAATGCAATATTGCTCAGTTGTGCCCAAAGAGATTGTTGAATATTATGGGAGAGATTTTCGTAGTCATCCTGTTGGCACCGGACCGTTTAAATTTAAGATATGGAAAGAAGGAGAGAAGCTCGTTTTAGTAAAGAATAAAAATTATTTTGAAACTGATGTTGATGGTAATAAACTTCCATATCTCGATGCTGTTGCAATAACTTTTATTAACGATAAGCAATCGGAATTTTTAGAGTTTGTACAAGGTAATATTGATTTTTTGTCAGGTATTCACGCAAGTTATAAAGACGAACTTATTACTCGTGGTGGCAAGCTAAATCCTAAATATAGAAATAAATTCAACATGAGTACTCAGGCATATTTAAACACTGAGTATCTTGGAATTTTATCAGACGATAGTCTTGCAATTGTTAAGAAAAGTCCATTAAAAAATAAGTTAATACGCCAGGCAATAAACTATGGTTTCGACCGACGAAAAATGATGACTTATCTTCGTAATAATATTGGAACTCCGGCAACATCAGGCTTTGTGCCGAAAGGCTTGCCATCGTTCTCGGCAACAAAAGTTAAAGGTTACGAATTTAATCCCGATAAGGCACGTAAATTATTATTAAAAGCGGGTTTCCCAAACGGTAAAGGATTGCCCGAAATTACTTTAATGACAACAAGCGATTATCTTGATATTTGTGAATATATTCAACATCAACTTTCACTAATCGGCATAAATGTTAATATTGATATTAGCACAGGAGCAAGTTTTAGAGATATGGTTGCTAATTCGAAGTTGATTTTTTTTCGTGGCTCATGGATTGCCGATTATCCTGATGCGGAAAATTATCTGGCACTTTTTTACAGTAAAAATTTTAGTCCTAAAGGTCCGAATTACACTCATTTCAAAAGTGAAGAATATGACAAACTTTATGAGCTCGCAATGAACGAACAAGACGAAAACATTCGCATTAAGTATTATCGAAAAATGGATAAAATTATTATTGATGAGGCAGTAGTTGTGCCTTTATATTATGATGAGGTTGTTCGTTTTACTCAAAAAAATATTGTTAATATGGGAAGCAACCCAATGAATTTACTAATATTGAAGAAGGTGAAGAAAATTAGGAATTAAAATATAGCTGAATTTCATTCAAACTGTCATTTCGAACTTTTGTGAGAAATCCCGTTCTATTACTTTAAGCTAAATAGATTTCTCTTCGCCAGCCGGCGGATCGAAATGAACAAAAAGATGACTTTAAAGACAAGCACGAATTGGGAATTAAGAATTAACAATTAATTACATTGCAAGAAAGACACTTTTTTTCATTAATTTTACAAACTAAATTTTAAATTATTTTTATCATGATACAAAGAATTCAAAGTTTATATTTATTTATTGTTTTGTTGCTTACTGCAGCAATGTTTTTTTTACCCTTTGCTAATTTTTCACTTGCCGGCAATGCTTATTGTTTCAATTATTTAGGAATTGTAAACCAGCAAACGAATGATTTGTTAGTAAAAATATTACCTATTGTAATATTACTTGCTTTAATTTTATTTATAAGTATTTTTTCAATTTTTAGTTTCAAGAAACGTAAGTTTCAAATGAACCTCGGGAAAATTAATATTATTTTTCTTCTTGCATTAATTGCAATAGAAGCACTTTCGCTTCATCGAATTATTTATTATTTTAAAGCTGAAGATATTAAATATTTATTCCCATTAATATTTCCCGTTGTCTCAATTATTTTCATTTTATTGGCAAACAGAGCAATAAAAAAAGATGAGGAATTGGTTCGTTCTGTTGATAGAATTAGATAAGTTGAGCGAAGCGAAATCCCGAAACTTCGGAATTAAAAGTTTATAAAGTAGTCGTTATGAAAAGAATAGTAATAATTGTTTTAGTTAGCGTGGCATTTTTTTATTCATGCATGAATAAAGAAACAAAAGTTAAGATTGATAAGATTGATAGTTTATTAACTCAAGTAGATAGTCTAAATTTAGAGTTGAAAAAAGTTAAAATTGATAGTCTGAAGTTGGTATATTCTGTTACTAAAAAAAATATTGATTTCTTTAGAAGCACAAAATTTGATATGCCTGAAGATAAGTCTTTTATGAAAGATTTTGGTGCTTATGGTTTAGTAGATAAAAATTTAAAACGTCTGTTAAAAAATTATAAAAAGATGAGTGAGGAAATAAAATACTCTCAAAATCAGTTAATAAATTTGCGACACGATATTAAGAAAGAATTGCTTACAAATCATGACACAATAAACAGATATATTCTTGATGAAGAAACGGCTTTGAATGACATTCGATTAAAGTTATTGCCCAAAATAAAATTATTAAATAGACAATTAACTTTATATAATAAGGTGCATAAATCGGTAGAAGATTTTAAGAAAAGCTTGGGAAATTAGGAATTGAGAATTAAGAATTAGGAATTAAAATGTAACTAAATTTGAATTTTTCATCAAAAGAATTAGTGTCTGTCCATAAAGTTGCCATTGTTGTCATTTCGAGCGATAGCGAGAAATCTAACTCGCTCACAGTAAGGGAACAAGATTTCTCGCTATCGCTCGAAATGACAGTTTGAATTAAAT
>QMPG01000541.1 GCA_003648455.1 Bacteroidota bacterium | reverse complement strand
TTGTACCTTTATGAGAAACCCGACGATGCTCAGATATATCGTAAGTTGTTACAGAGCTACTTAGATCTATATCGGGATATTCATCATTATATAATTTTTTTTCGTCATTAGAACCAGACACTTCTTCGTTATTTATATATGTGGGTCTAATTGCTTCGTGAGCTTCTTGAGCACCTTTTGATTTGGTTGAAAAGTTACGTGGTTTAGAATATTTATCACCGAATTTTGTTATAATCTCTTGTTTGGCAGTATTTATAGCTAAGCTTGATAAATTTACAGAATCTGTACGCATATAGGTTATTTTTCCAGCTTCGTAAAGTTTTTGAGCAATTGTCATTGTTTTAGATACCGAAAATCCTAGTTTTCTACTTGCTTCTTGTTGTATTGTTGATGTTGTAAATGGTGGTGATGGTGATTTTTTTCCCGGTTTTTTTGTTGTTTCAATAACTTTAAATAAAGCATCTTTAGTTTCGTCTAAAAAAGTTTTAACTTCTAATTCTTCGAGTAAATTATTTTGTAATTCTGCATTAATTATTTCGTTTTTTTCGGTATTGAAATCTCCAAATACTTTATAAGATGATGTTGATTTAAAGTTTTCGATTTCTTTTTCGCGTTCTGCAATTAATTTTACGGCAACAGATTGTACTCTTCCTGCGGATAATCCAGGTTTAATTTTTTTCCATAAAACAGGAGACAATTCAAATCCCATTAATCTGTCTAATATTCTACGAGCTTGTTGTGCATCAACTAAATTTACATCAATATCTCTAGGATTATTAATCGACTCTAGTATTGCGGTTTTAGTAATTTCGTGAAAAACAATTCTTTTCGTGTCTTTTGATTTTAACTTAAGCACTTCGTATAAATGCCAAGCAATAGCTTCTCCCTCACGGTCTTCATCAGCAGCTAGCCAAACAATTTTAGCATTTTTAACGTGTTTTTTTAATTCATTAACAAGTTTTTTCTTGTCAACGGGAACGATATACTCAGGGGCAAAGTCTTTGTCAATTTGTATTCCTAGATTTTTTTTTGATAAATCTCTGATATGTCCAAAACTAGATAATACAGTAAAGTTTTTTCCTAAAAATTTTTCAATAGTTTTCGCTTTTGCAGGTGACTCAACTATAACTAAATTGTCTTTCATAAGTTAAATATTTATAATATATATATGTAATTATTGATAATTTTTTGTAAAATTAAAATTTTAAATTTAAAAAATGATATTATCAATAATTTTGACAAAAAAAATAAATAATTTTATAAAAGTCTTAAATAATTCTAAAAAATATTTTATTTGTACAATAATATTATTCAATATTTAATCTCAAAATAAATTTTAAAAATTATTTATTATATTTACGCCAAATAGTTATTTTATGACAGAACAAGTAAAAATTAAGAAAAGATACAGGAAAATAATTGTATTACTCTGGATTTTATTTTTAATACCAATTTTTTCGCTAGGAACTTTATTTTTTATGATATCAAATGGAAGTTTAGGATTTATGCCTTCGTTTGAGGAATTAGAAAATCCACGCACAAATTTAGCAACAGAAATTTACACAACGGATCAGCAATTATTGGGAAAATATTTTAAAGAAAACAGATCAAATGTAAAATATTCTGATTTATCACCTTATTTAGTTGATGCTTTAATAGCAACAGAAGATGCTAGATTTTTTGAGCATTCAGGAATAGATTTTAAAAGTATTGGTCGTGTAATTTTTAAAACTATTCTTGGTGGAAAAACAACTTCGGGAGGAGGTAGTACTATTACTCAGCAATTATCAAAAATGCTTTTTCCGAGGCAAAAATTTCAATCGAAAAAAGATATAATTATCCGAAAGCTTAAAGAATGGGTTATTGCTATTAAATTAGAAAAACGATATACTAAGGAAGAAATCATTACACTGTATTATAATAAATTCGATTTTTTAAATCTTGCTGTAGGAATAAAATCGGCGTCAAAGGTTTATTTTAATACAACTCCTGATTCTTTAAAAATTGAACAAGCCGCAATGTTAGTTGGAATGGCAAAAAATCCTGCCCTTTTTAACCCTTTGCGTCGTCCCGATACAACTTTACATAGACGTAATGTTGTTTTAAATCAAATGTATAAATATAAATATATTACAAAAATACAATACGACTCATTAAAGCTGCTTCCGTTAGAAATTAATTTTCAGAGAGTTGATCATAAACTTGGAGTTGCCCCATATTTTAGAGAATATTTGCGACGACAATTAACGGCAAAAAAACCTAATCGTAAAAATTATTATGATATTGCACAATTTAATGTAGATTCATTAAAATGGTTAAGAGATCCTTTTTATGGTTGGTGTAATAAAAATAAGAAATCTGATAGTAGTACATATAATATATATAGAGATGGATTAAAAATTTATACAACTATAAATTATAAAATGCAAGTTTATGCAGAACAGGCGGTTAAAGAGCATTTGTTTAATGATTTGCAGATAGCATTTTTTAAAGAACAAAAAAATCGTAAAAAAGCCCCTTTTGCTTGGAATGTTTCTCAGAAACAAATTGATGCAATGATGAATGCTTCAATGAGACGAAGCGATAGATATAAAAAATTATTAAAACAGGGTTTAAGCAAAGATTCGATAAAAATAATTTATACAACAGTTAAGTTTCCAATGACTATTTTTTCGCTTAATGGAGAAATTGATACATTACTAACCCCAATGGATTCGATAAGATATTATAAATATTTTCTGCACGCAGGATTTATGTCAATGAATCCACATACGGGCTATGTTAAGGCATACGTCGGAGGAACAAATTTTAAGCATTTTCAATTTGACCATGTTACTATGGGAAAACGGCAAGTTGGTTCTACTTTTAAACCATTCCTATATACGCTTGCAATGCAAGAGGGGTTTTCTCCTTGCTATAAAGTGCCAAATGTTCCTGTAAGTTTTATTTTACCAAATGGAAGGACTTGGACTCCAAGAAATGCAGATAGAACAAAACATGATGGAAAAATGGTAACTTTACGTTGGGGGCTTGCAAATTCGGTAAACTCAATATCAGCT
>QMPG01000540.1 GCA_003648455.1 Bacteroidota bacterium | reverse complement strand
TTTCAATTTACACCGATGTTTATTTAATGTTAAATCGCTCATATTTAGGACTTCACCCGCCATAAACTATATACATTGTTATGCAAAGTATTTCTATTCATCTGTCTGTTTATAAGGTATTTCAATTCCCATTTTATATATATTTGTGAACCCTTTAATAAATTCTGAATTTTCAATTTTTATTTCCTTTTCATTATTTCTTTCTGTGTTTGGATAAACAAATAAAATTAAAGGTTCATTATTTTTTTCTGTTCCGATATTATTTTTCAAATTCTCTATTCTCCCATAAAGAGATAATTGTTGTAAATCGTCTTTAAGATTATCATTTGCTGGATTTACAAACCAATATTTGTATTTTGCATCTACTATAATGTTTTGATTTTCTATAATAAAATCTGGTCGTAAGCCCCATAAATAAGAATTTTTATCACGACTTGTGTTTGAATAACCTGGGATTACATTGGTTGAATATGTTTTTCGTAATTGAATTTCTACATACCGTTCAAATAATTCAGGCATATTAATGTAAAATGGAGGTATCTTGATTTTTTCTTCTTGTCTTTTTGTTTGTAAAGAATAACCAAGCTGATTAAATATCAATTTAGCTAAATTTATAGCTTCCTTGTAATCAAAAAAGAATGATGATAATTTTATTTTAGTAAAATCTTTTGCAAAAACTTCTTTTGTATCTACAAGTTTAAATGAATGTAAAATATTTTTCATTTTACTGACAAGTTGTTCATTGTCGATAAATGCTAAATATTTCAAACTTTGTATTAAAGCTGTTTTTAAAATTTGATTTTCTAAACAATTGATGGTGTGCTTTTGATAATCACAAACTGTTTTTTCTAATTTACTTTTAAAATGATTGGATTTTATAGTTTGATTAATAAATATTCTACCTTTTATTTTTGACGACAAGTTTTTAGTCTCTCTTATGTAACCTTTCTTTAATCCTTGTTTTGTAATTTTATGTAGAATATTTATGAAATTAATTATTATAAAAGGAGTTATTATATCATTATTTTTATCAACCTCAATTTTAGGTTGCTGAGTGAAAATTTTATATGTATCATCAAGATGTGTTGCTACATAACTATCATTGATACAATCAGAAAACATCCTTACAAAATCAGCAACTCTGTCATTTTTTGTTTTTTTTGGAGTAATGTTTATGTATGATTTTCTGCTTTCTAACCAAGCATAACCAATAAAATAGGATGATTTCAATACAAGTTCATTATTCTCTTTTTCAAAATGCAATCCTAATATTTCAGGACTTTCTTCTTTTGCAAGAATAACTTTATTAAAATTAGGAATAGAAGAATTGAATTTTTCATCTATTGCTATTTTCTCATTTTCTTTTGCAGTAATAGAAATCATTATTTCAAAAATTCTTTTATCTCATCAGTTGTTAAGATTACCTTATTTGATAAATCAAAAATCTTATCGCCTAATTTTATTTCTGGTTTTGAATGGAATATTCCATCTTTGAAATATTCTTTGATAAGAGGCAAAACTTGGTAAATGAATTTTTTAGATAGTTCATCAATATTTTCGTCATTATCAATACTCGTAATAAAATAGGAGTGTCCTATCATAATATCATTTATCTCAAATTCAGGAGAAATATAATCTTTTGTAAAGATTTGTTCTATTATTTCAAATAAAATCTTACCCTTTGGATAATTATCTAAAACATTCTTGTCTGACAACACATCACAGAAAACAAATCTTCGTCTTATCGCATAATCAATATGTCCAATACTACGGTCAGCTGTATTCATTGTTCCAATAATATAAAGATTTGATGGTAGTATTAATTCTCTACTACCATCTTTTTCATACATACTTTCAACAGGTTCGTCTCTATATTCAAGTGCATAAATCAATTCTCCTAAAACAGAAGATAAATCAGCTCTATTGATTTCATCTATGATTAAAATATAAGGTTGATTTTTATCATTTTTTGCACGTTCTGCGAATTGAGCTAATGTTTTGTTCTCAACTTTATATTCAACTTGATTATTCTTATTTGTTATAGCGATAATACCCCGAACAAAATCCTCATAATCATAGGATGGATGAAACTGAATTAATTTCACATTATTTTTCAGGTCTGATATAAATGGCTCTGTTTCTCCATTAATTACAAAACGGGAAATTTGCTTTGATAATCTTGTTTTTCCAGTTCCAGGAGGACCTTGTAAAATAATTTGTTTTTGTTCTTTTAGAATCTCAACAAAGTCTGTTATCATAGCTTTTTCCATTGAATTGTCATTTATAATTTTGTTTTTTACAGAAGAATAAAACTCTATTAATTCTTTGTATTTAATTTTTTTGGTTGAAATTATCTCGCTTTTTGTTCTTGTATCCATATGGTTTAAACCATATCGTATTCCATTTTTCACACTAAAATATAATTGATAAGCGTGTTTCTGTGATTTATGTGTTTTATTATAAATAGCAAACCATATCTCATCGTAACCTTGATTTTGTGCTCCATCAAAATGCACTAAATTAGTTTTTGTTATATCCTTTATATCAAGCCTTTCCCTAATGCTATCCATTAGCTTATTAAAATAAACTTCTGTATTTTCTTTATGCTGTGAAAAAATTAGTTGATATAATACTCTGAAAGATGATGTCCAAGCCTTGAATACATTCTTCTCAAAATTTTGAGTAATGTCTTCTTTTAATTTAGATATTTCGTGCTTGTTTATTTTTACATCTTGCAATAATTTATCTACAATAGAACTACGAAGCCAAACAACAGGTTGTTTTGTTATATCTTTTCGTTGTTTGTATTCAAAATCAAGTTTTTTTAATTCTATTTTAGTTAATGAATTAATTTTGTTAAAAATAAAATCATCATTTTGCATATTTGTAAATTCACTTTGTAAATCACAAAAATCATCAAGTTTTGGTTTTAGTTTTACAAATTCACTTCGTCTTCTTTTTACTATATCTTTTAGTGTCTTTCCAAAGACTGGTTGTAATATCTCTTTTTCAAATAAAGTATATTCATTTTTTGGAATTTCAATAAATGTAGAACGGTTT
>QMPG01000539.1 GCA_003648455.1 Bacteroidota bacterium | reverse complement strand
TTGTTTTATGGCTTGATTATATTGTTAAATGGTTGAATGGTTATTTTACGTATTACTTGTATTTTGACAATTTAGCAATTTGATGAAAATTTTAAACAATTTTTATTTTGTTAGATTAACCCGTTTTATCCATGCAAAAACGAAGTGAATTGTATGAATTAGCGATGGATAGTGGAAAGTAAAGCGGGAATCGAACCGCCAGCTGGCGGTGAGCTCACGCAAGTAAACCTCGCATTAGAAGTACCCAAATTTGGGGTTTTAAAACCCCAAATTTGTTGGTAATTCTTAAGCGTAGAAAAATTATGAATTTTTCGGGTTAATAATATAACAAATTACAGAGTTTTCTTTCTGACACTAAGTAATAAAAATATATATAAAAAATAAAACAATAAGCTATTCCTTAAATTTCACCATGTAAATATCCATATCTCCAAATCCTTCGTCTCTGTCAGAAGAAAAGAATGCAACATTGAGTTTTTTATTATAT
The DNA here is from genome assembly GCA_003648455.1 of Bacteroidota bacterium. The sequence goes on along the minus strand of QMPG01000539.1, from coordinate 2,577 downwards.
TTATAAAACATATCGTTTTTGCTTGTATTTAAAGAATCAATATTTTCTGCTTTAGACCATTTTCCATTATTTAAAACAGATTTGAAAATGTCGTAGCCACCTTTACTATTATGTCCTTCTGAAGAAAAATATAATGTGTTGCCATCTTCAGAAATCTCAGGGCTGTCTTCATTTTTATCAGTATTTATTTCATTACCTAATTTAACAGATTCTCCCCATTTACCATTGGTTTGTTTAGTAGCCATGTAAATATCTAAATTCTTCGATTTTTTATCATAACTACTAAAATAAATAGTATTTCCATCACCACTAATTGATGCATGCTCTTGTGAATAATTCAAATTTATTTTTTTTGAAAATTTAAGTGGTTTTTGCCAGACACCATCATTAAAATTAGAATGCCATAATTTAGTTCCTTGATGTACGATAATCTCTGTTTCGTCATTATTGATGCTAATTACAGATTCGTGCCATAATTCATTGATTATTAGTTTGTTGTATTTTGGGTTGCCAAAAATTTCTTTAGCAATAGAAAATTTGCCATTTTTTATATTAGATATATATATATGTTCAATATACTCATTAAAATCAATGTCGAAGTCCCGTAGTGTATTAAACAAAATAACAGAATCCGAAAAAATTTCAAAAGCATTGTATTCGGGATATTCGGTATTAATGTTAGGACCTAAATTTATTATTCCGTATTCTTTCTTATTTTTTTCGTATTCCTCAATTCTTTTTTGAGCTAATTTACATCTATTTATATATTTTTTCATACTAATCTTGAAAAACCCTTCTTTCGCAGGATATTGGCTATATTTTTCGTAAGATTTTATTGCTTCAGCATAACGGTGAGCTGAATAGTATGCTTGACCAAGATAATTAAATAAGTCAGGTAGGGTATCGCTTTCCATATTCCTAGCGGCAGCCTCAAAGTAATGAATAGCATCAATTTTTTTATTCATCTCATAAAAACACAGCAAGGCTAGTTCATAATTATAATCAAAGCTACTAGAATCAATTTCCAATAATTGCAAATAAATTTTTTTTGCATTTTTATAATTTCCATTATCATATTCTCGTTGAGCTTTTTTGTATAATTTTTTTTCTAGCTTCTTTTGCTCATTCTCATTGACAAAACTCAATAATAATAATGAGGTTATGCTAATAATAATAAATGTTTTAATTTTTTTCATAAAAACAAATTAAAAGATAAAAATAATTTTTTATTTATAAATAAACAATTATTTTTTTGTTTCTTTGCAAAATATAAAATTTAAAGGATTTTATTTATTAACAATTAGTTGTTAGTAAATAAAAAAAATAAACTGCAAATAATTTGATTAATTCAATAAAAATCACGACTTTTGCAAACCGAATTTAAAAAATAATTGAAAAAGATAGGAAAATGTCAAGAGTTTGTCAAATAACAGGAAAGAAAGTCATGGTTGGGAATAATGTATCTCACTCACATGCAAAAACAAAAAGAAAATTCTATCCTAATTTATTTATAAAAAAATTCTATTTACCTGAAGAGGATAGGTGGATAACATTAAAAGTATCAGCCGCAGGAATTAGAATAATAAACAAAAAAGGATTAAATGCTACTTTAAAAGAGGCAAAACAAAAAGGGTTTATTAAAAATTATTAAAATAATCAAAAATGGCAAAAAAAGGTAATAGAGTTCAAGTTATTTTAGAATGTACTGAACATAAAAGTAGTGGAATGCCTGGTACTTCAAGATATATTACTACAAAAAATAAGAAAAATACTCCGGGTAGATTAGAGATAAAAAAATACAATCCTATTCTAAAAAAAGTAACAGTACACAAAGAAATTAAATAAATTAAGTTATGGCTAAGAAAGTTGTTGCAACATTAAAAAGTGGAAAAGGTAATAATTACGCAAAAGTTATTAAAATGGTAAAATCTCCAAAAACAGGAGCTTATTCTTTTGTTGAGGAAGTTATTAATAATGAACATGTTAAAGATTTCTTTGCAAAAAAATAATTATACTAGTTGAAATTTTCAAAAAAAAAGCATTATAAAATTATTTTATAATGTTTTTTTTTTATATAATTTGTAAAAATTTTGATTTATTATTCAATTTTTTATTATTAGATTAAGAATATGGCTAAGTGGTTGTTTTCAAAAGATAAAAGAGATAAATTAGATACCGGTTTATCAAAAACAAAAGAATCTTTTTTAAAAAAAATTTCAAGAGTAGTTGTTGGAAAATCAACTGTTGATGATGAAGTTCTTGATCAATTAGAAGAAGTCTTAATTTCTTCTGATGTGGGGGTTGACACAACAATTAAAATTATTGGAAGAATTGAGAATAGAGTAAAAAATAATAAATATTTGAATACCTCGGAACTTAACACACTTTTAAAAGAAGAAATAGAAGCCTTGTTAGAGGAAAATCAGAAAGTAACATCTGAAGATTTCTCACTTCCTGAAACATATAAGCCTTATGTAATAATGGTTGTTGGAGTTAATGGAGTTGGTAAAACTACTACTATTGGCAAGTTGGCTTATCAATATAAACAACAAGGGAAAAAAGTATATATTGGTGCTG
>QMPG01000538.1 GCA_003648455.1 Bacteroidota bacterium | reverse complement strand
GGTTCTTGTATTTCCCGGAACATATTTAGAAAACATAGATTTTTCAGGGAAATCGATTACTGTTGCATCTACATACATTCTTAATGAAGAAGATTCTCTTATTACACAAACAGTTATTGATGGGAGTCGTAATGGTAGTGTTGTTACATTTAAAAGTGGTGAAAATAAAACTCCAGTTTTGACTGGCTTTACAATTACAAATGGTTATACACCTTCTTATGGAGGTGGAATTTACTGTGATAGTACAAATGCGATTCTTACTAAATTACATATTTATAATAATCATTCTGTACACGATGGTGGTGGAATTGCCTGTTCAGCATCATCTCCTGTGATAACAAAAAGTGTGATTGCAGGAGATTCAACAGATTGGAATGGTGGTGGAATTGCCTGTTTTAATAATTCAAATACCACTCTGATAAATGTTACAATTGCCAATAACTTTTGTAATATGGACGGACGTGGTATTGCAGTATTATTTAATTCGAATGTTGTATTAAAAAATTCGATTATCTGGAATAATGGTTGTCAGGAAATATATACATCAGCTACGGGTGATATCATTGCTACCTATTCTGATATTGAAAATGGTACTGGTGAAAATTATTTCGGATCTGGTTGCATCGATGATAATCCATTGTTTGTTGATGCTGATGCTGATACTGTTGCTATTAATTATGTTTACAACTTACAGACAACTTCTCCTTGTATCGATGCAGGTGATCCGGATCCGCTTTATAATGATATTGATGGCACTGTAGCAGATATGGGAGCTTATAGTTATTTACAATCTGGAATAAGAGGTAAGGTCATATTAGGAACTGATTGTAATGAATCTGTTCATTTAGAAGATGTTGAAATAATTCTAAAGGATATGGCGACTAATACTGATATTGATTCTGTATTTTGTAACCCCGAAACTGGTTCATTTTCTTTCGCTGTTGAACCTGGTTCTTATAATGTAAAACCAAAATATATTATTAATGATATGTATAGTTTTAATCCATTTGAACAATCTGCTTTTGTCGTTGAAGGAAGTTTAACAACTTTAGATGATGATTTTGTGATCAACCCTCTTCCTCGTGGATTAATTATGGGTAAGGTAGTCCTTACTGGAGTAGGAAATGAAACAGATGTATTAATCACGGCATCTTCTTCATCTACACATCCTTATCCAGTTTATGATGGCGGCGGCAGTCTTCTTTATTATGAATATGCTCTTTATGTTGAATCCGGTACATGGGATGTTGAAGCTACTTTGGAATATTATCAATCACAGACTATTGAAGATGTGCCTGTTTTTCCGGCAGCTATAACTTCTGATATTGATTTTGTTTTGGATCCTGCTGTTTATCCCGGTTATATACAAGGTAAAATTACCCTTAAAAATGGACCTGGTAATGTTCAGGATGTAATAATAACAGATATAGATTGTATTCATACTACTCAACCTGATTCAACTGGAAACTATCTTTTAGAAACTTATGCTGGGTTACAGGATATTACAGCAAAGTTAGAGCATTATGCTCCTGTTACAATTAAAGATGTCCCTGTTAATGCTTATCAAACTACTAACGATATTGATATTACTTTATTAAACTGGGAAGAAATACCAGGAACTCAATATGTAATGACAGCATATACAACAATAACACTAAGTGGAGAATTTGTTGAAGGAGAACAAAGTAATCAGGTTGCCGTATTTGGAACTGGAGGTATTAATGATTGCCGTGGTATTGCTAAATGGGTTAAAGGAAATCATCCATTCTGGTGTCCTGATTATCATTATTATGATCTTCCCGGATATTGGTATGTTACAATGACTAGTGATATTCAAGATGGTGAGTTGTTAAAATTTAAAGTGTATGATACAGAAACAGATTCTATTTATGATTGTTATGGTGATTACCCATTTCATAATTGTCAGCAAGTTTGGGCTGATATAAATGCTATTTGTCCAACTGGAATACAGCAATTTAATCTGATTCGAGATTGGAATTGGATTTCATTTTATCTTGAACCAGAAGATACATCGATTGCTTCAGTATTTGATTCTTTAACTATAGTTCCAGATATTTATCAAGTTAAATATCAAAATGTTAGAACAACATATGATCCTAATTCTTATACTTGGTTAGGAGATCCTACTTTTACAAATATTACAAAAGGTGAAGGGTATAAAGTAAATATGATAAATCCTGTAAGTTCTTTTAGAGCTTATGGAGAATTACTTAATCCGATTACTAATCCCATCGATTTAAACTATGATTCAGGCTTATATTATAATTATACTTGGATAAATTATTATCCTAAAGATCCTCTGCCGATAGAGACTGCATTAGAAAGTATTGAGGATAAAGCTATATTGGTTAAAACTCAGAGTAGTTCTGCAACGATAATTGAGGGATCTGGTTGGGTTGGAGATTTAACCATAATGAAACCAGGTGAAAGTTATATAGTAAATGTTAAAAGTGATTGTGCATTAACTTATCCTAATAGAGATTATTATAGTATTCCTCCAATTAATATGAAAGAAGATGATATTGTAAATAATGCAGGTTGGAAATTACTTGCGGGAACTTCTTCCAATATGATAGCAATGGCTTCTATTACTGCTAATAATAAAATAGTCGATGCTGATAATTATACTATCGGTGTTTTTGATGATAACAATGATTGTCGCTCTATTGGGAAAAGAGAAAAAGGTTTCTGGTATTTCACTATAGTTGGAAATGAAAATGGGGATGAACTTCATTTCAAAATCTACGATTCTAACAATAAAACAAGTTATGAAAATGAGCAAACAATTACTTATAAAAGTGATACTATATTAGGAAATCCAAAAGAACCTATTGCTGTTGAATTCAATGTTGATACGGAAAATATGATTAATCCGTTAAGTTTAAGTAAAAATTATCCTAATCCATTTAATCCTACTACAACATTTAGTTATTCTATTACAGCTTCTGGAAATGTTCGTTTGTCAGTCTATAATATTAAGGGACAACTGGTAGAAACAATTGTGGATGAATATAAGGAAGCAAATGACTACACTGTAAATTGG
>QMPG01000537.1 GCA_003648455.1 Bacteroidota bacterium | reverse complement strand
TTTTTGAAAATTTATTGATGACTTTTTGGAGTGAACTCATATATATCTCAATAAAAATGGAACTGATCTCTCGGTGGAGCATATAAAATCAGAAATGAAAAGAATTGCTACTGAAACTATTGGTTTTAACTTATACAAAAACTTCAAAGAACACATTGGAGCCAATTATTCCATCAAAGTTCCTAAAGTTAACTCAATAAATCAAAAAACGCTTACTGAAGTAAAGACTTTAATTTCAGATGGTCTGGAAAATAATCTCAATTTATTATCTACAGAATTAGAAAAAACAAAAACATTAGAATGGCTTGAAACTGAAAAATTAAGATTAGAAGGTTTATTGAGTTCTGATGATTGGAAAGCAGAGTTTCAAGGGAAAATCATTTTCTCAAAGTTATGTGGTGAGGTTTTAAAAGGAAACGCTTTAAGTATTAGAGAATGTTATGTGGACATTGCAATAACCGAAAATGATGATAGTATAAAAGAAATAGCAGAAATATTTAAGCTAATGTGATAAAAACGAAAGCACAATATGTATATAAGTTATTGGGCAAATGGTTGTTAGATTCAAAGTTAGTTATCTCAAAACGCCTAACATCTCATATATTTACCGTTGAAAACTCAAAAGGGTTAATTCTTCACGTTGCTAACCCGCTGCCCCACCCGACCGTCGTTACTCTCGGGCGTTTTCGTTTTGCAAAGTGAGTTTAATATTGTAGTTTTTAAAAGTCGTTTAAGTTGGCAAAATTATTAATTAATAAAAAGTGGTTGCTGTTGCTTAACTAAAAGGTTTGACGGTCGGCGGGTAAGCAACCACGCCGTTAGCAACTCTACGAAATTATAATAATTTGAAATAAACGTATTGACCATTAAAAATTTAATACGGCTAAGGAAACTAATAATACAATTAACAAATTATCATAATATGTTTTTTTTGCAAGTTTTGATAATTTATTTTGTATGTTTGTACTATGAAAGAATTCATCAGAAGAAAAAAATATCTTGATAAATTATCGTCATATAAGGACAAAGATATTATTAAAGTGGTAACGGGCTTGCGTCGTTCGGGCAAATCTACGCTTTTAGAAATTTTCAAAAACGATTTATTTATAAACGGTATAGCTTCTAAACAAATACAATCTTACAATTTTGAATTACCCGAAAATTTCCTCAATAAGTCGTGGGATACACTTTATTTTGAAATAAAATCAAAACTACAGCCCGATAAAATTAATTATGTTTTTCTTGATGAAATTCAGAATATAGATGATTTTGAGAAATTGGTAGATGGATTATATGCAACAAAAAACACAGATGTTTATATTACAGGGTCTAATGCAAATTTACTTTCAAATGAGTTAGCAACTCTATTAAGTGGCAGATATATTGAAATTTCTATTTTGCCGTTTTCCTTTACGGAATATTTGGAAAGCATCAATGTTGATACAAAAAATAAATACTTAAATTATGAAGCATTGTTTTTTGATTATGTAAACGAAACTTCCTTGCCAAAAGGTATTGATTTACGAGAAGAAGGTTACGACAAAATTTACGAATATCTTGAAGCTTTGTACTCCACCATTATCGAAAAAGATATAACTCAACGGCACAAAATTTATGAGAAACGGGCATTTGGAAATCTTGTTAAATTTTTGGCAAATAATATTGGAAATCAAGTTTCACCGAGTAGCATTTCAAAAGCATTAAAAGCCGACAATCAGAATATTCATCACGCTACAGTAGAAAAATTTATAGATTATCTAGTTGAAAGTTTTGTGTTTTATAGAGTTAATCGTTTTGATATAAAAGGCAAGAAACAACTTGCTACTTTGGAGAAATACTATATTGTGGATGTTGGTTTACTAAATGTACTGATTGGCAGAGAAAGGCGAGCTGATAGAGGACATATTCTTGAAAACATTGTATTCCTTGAACTTTTAAGACGAGGTTATAAAATTTGGACGGGCAGATTGCGTAGCGGAGAAATTGATTTTACAGTAAAAAATCATACAGGTGAAATTGAATATTACCAGGTTGCTTGGGATATATCCAATGACGAAACTCAAACAAGAGAATTTGCACCATTAGAAATTATAAAAGATAATTATCCAAAAATCTTGCTTACAACTGACTCTTTTACCCAAAACAAATCAGGGATAATTCACAAAAATGTATTTGAATGGTTGTTGGGGAAATAATAGAAAAAGCTACTATGCGACACGATATATGTGATAAAGAAATGGCTTTTCCCTTCACGTTGCTAACCATTGGCTCAAGAGCGACCACCGTTATTTGGGGACGTTTTGGTTTTTAATTGTGTGTGTAAAGTTGTAGCTTTATAAATGTCAATTTAGTTGGCAAAATTATTTTTTAATGAAAATTTAGGCGTATAAATTAAGGTAAATCGTAGCAACGGTGGACGCCTTAGCCAAAACGCCGTTGGGTTGCTTTTAAAATTGTAGCAAAAAGCGAGTTCAACAAATTGTTTAGTTTATGTGTTCTTTTAAATCTTTGTCACTTTTAATTTGTTGCATTTTCTAAAGTTTGCAATTTGTAAAGTCGTTTCAATTTTGGGGAAAAGCATTTTTGTCTTTTTGAGGTCGCTGTAATTTTGGCTTATTCACTTTCTCTAAAATTGAATGTGGTTTTAAAATTATAATGCTCTCTTTAAAGTCTGCAATTATTGTAAAGTTCAACTCTTTTATAAGTTGGCTTTTTGTGTTGGAGTTGTTTCAAGTTAATTTCATTAGTTGCCACCGCAGTTAAAGTTGGTTGCTTTATTTTTGGCGGTGAGTTTAGTTACGCTCTTATTTTTTGTGAGGTGTTCATTCGTCTTACTAATGGGTTTTTAGTTCAATGCTTTTTTGTAGTTGTTTTGGGCTTTAACGTTTATGCGTGTTCTTCATTTTTCTGTAAGTGTATATCGGCTTTAAGTTTATAAGTTAAAGTAAGGGTTGGTTTTAAGGCGTAGCAAATAATACTTTGAAATTGTAGTTAACTTAAAAAATTGTAGTTTCTAAAAAAGTCAATTGCTCAAAAGTGGTTTCGGGTTTTAAAAGTCCGCATCCCAACCATTGCTTC
>QMPG01000536.1 GCA_003648455.1 Bacteroidota bacterium | reverse complement strand
TGATTCCTGAATATTTGCTTCATATTATCTTTTGTAACAAAATCCTGAATAGACATCTTTACAAATTCTTCATACGAATATCCTGTTTGCTCAAGAGTGGCAGTATTTGCAAAGAGTATTTGTCCATTCATATCGTGTAATATAATAAAATCTTTAGCTGTTTCGGTTAGCAGATGGTATTTTTCTTCGCTTTTTTTTATTTCTTCCTCTGCTTGTTTGCGCTCGGTAATATCAGTGAATATTGTTGCAAATTTTCCTTTCTCCGGACAATATACAGAAATATGGAAATATTTTTTCATTGGCGGGAAATATTCTTCGAATTCCACACCTTTGCAAGTTTCTGCTACCCTTGCATAAATATCAAGAAATGGAGCTTCATTTGTTCCGTAAAGGTCGGTTGCCAATTTTCCAATAGCATCTTCGGGTTTTATATGTAGATATTTTTCAGAAGCCGGATTCGTTTCAATTATTCGATAATCAATTGCTTTCCCTTTCTTGTTATAGATAATTTCATGAAGATATACACCTTCTGTCATTTCCGAAAATAACAAACGGAATTTTTCTTCACTTTCTTTCAGCTCTTCTTCCGCTTGTTTACGTTCGGTGATGTCGTGTCCTATGATAATAAGTCCTTTACGTTCATTGCCTGCATGAAAAACAGGCACTTTAGTCACATCATAAATCCGGTCTGCACCATCGGTGCCAGGTATCGTTTCTTCAGTATGAATAATGTCACCATTATTCCATACTCTGGCATCAGATTCTTTGCAGGTCAGGAATGAACCTCGAAGTTTTTTATTGAGTTCAGCCAATTCGGAATCTTTCTTCCCCCTGTAGTCTGTTTCTTCGAGTTGGAAAATACGGATAGCAGATTCGTTAACCATAAGCCAGCGTCCGTCCTTATCCTTAAAACAAACAAAGTCAGGCATATTATTGATCAATGTTTGTAATTGCTTCTCACTTTCCTGCAGTTCTTCTTCTACCTGCTTGCGTTCGGTGATGTCTGAATGAGTACCAATAAATCGTAATGGTTTATTATTCTTATTGCGTTCAACAATCAGCCCGCGACCCAGTACCCAAAGCCAGTCCCCGTTTTTCTTTTTAAAACGGAACTCTACACGGAAACGATCTGTTTTTCCTGCAAGATGCTGCTGTGCATGAGTCATAACATTTTCAACATCATCGGGATGAATCCGTTTTTTAAATTCATCAAATTCATGAGGAAATTCATCAATAGCATAACCTGCCATTAAATAGTATCTCGGATCGAAATAAACTATATTTGTTGTTAAATTCCAATCCCACATTCCGTCATTTGCTGCAATTAATGTTTTTGATAAACGGTCTTCACTTGCCCTAAGCTGCTGTTCTGTTGCTATTAGTTGCTGGTTATTTGCTTCAAGTTGTTGATTTGTTGCTCTTAGTTGTTGCTCGGTGGCAAGTAGTTGTTGATTAGCTGCTTTTAGTATTTTTTCGCGCTCTTTACTTTTTTTACGTAAGTCGTTCAGTTCAAAGGAAAGTTGTTCATTGGTTTTATTCAAATCTTTTTTCCTCTATTATTCTCCTTTTATTTTTTCAGCAGTAAATTGATATAATTTATTTTCAACACTATCACCAATAGTAAAGCTAACAACTCCTGAACTTAAATCCAATTTGGCAGTTCGTCTTTCGTATCCGCCCAAAGATAATTCTGTTACTTTTAGCTTTTTCTTTTTGATAATTTCAAAGATACTAATAATAAGTTGGTCGGCAATGTTATCATTTTCTCTTCTCAGTACATTTGCTCCGCCAACAAGACATATTTCAATGTTTTTTTCCCGGGCACCCAAATTTTTTAATTCATCTATTAAATTTGCTATAGCATTATCTGCATATTTATTGTCACTTCCTTTTGGTGATTTGCCCGGTAACATTATATGAGCAAGTCCACCAATTTTTGTGCATATATCGTAAGCAATAACTACTACGCATGAACCTAATGGCGAAGAAGTTAACAATCCTTCTTTAGTGCCTGTGGCAATACATCCTGTTGACACAAAGTTTTCTGCTTTTAGTTCTTTTATTTGTTTGTAGTGCATAGTTTTAAATTGCATTTAACAATTAAATAAACAGACAATTTCGCTTATTTCGATTATATTTATATTAATTAAACAAAAGAGAATACCTTTTGATAAAATTTATATTCTTCTGGTAAATTTATCATTAATAAACTAAAAATCAAATCAATTAAAAATATTATTTAAAGAACGATGTTGCTAAACATTTATACGATTATTTATAATTTTAATTATATAAATATGTAATATATTAAAAAAATACTATATTGTATGAATAAAATTTATTAACTAAAACAAAACATAACTAAAACAAAACAGATGAAGACAAAAATTTTATTATTTTCAGTATTATTTTCATTAATAGGCATTTGTAATGTTTCAGCTCAAACTGCTAACGATGTATTAGGTTTTTGGCTAACTCAAGATGGCGACAGTCAGGTTAAAATATTTAAAGCAAAAGATGGAAAATATTACGGCAATATTAAATGGTTGAAAAACCCATTTGAAGAAGATGGTTCTATTAAAATTGATGATGAAAATCCTAATGAGAAATTACGTACACGAAAAATCTTAGGATTACAATTATTAAAAGCTTTTGAATTCAACACTAAAAAACATGAATGGGAAGACGGGACTATTTATGACCCAAAAACAGGCAAAACATATAGTTGCTTTATGTGGTTTGAGAATAACGATAAAAAGACTCTACACGTGAAAGGTTTTATTGGCTTTTCTCTTCTTGGCAAAGAAGTTGAATGGAAAAGAGAAAAAGAAATGAGAAACATGGAAAACAATTAGCCCGCTTTATTCATGCAAAAACGAAGTGAATTGCATGAATAAGCGATGGATAGCGGAAAGTAAAGCGGGAAACCCCGATTTAGTAATACCCAAATTTGGGGTTAATGAAATTCCCAAATTTGGGTATTACTTAATCGTAGAAAATTAATGAATTTTCCGGGTTAGTCTGTATAGATTTATAAAAATTTGGATAAAAAATCCTGTTAAACAGCTTGCTTAACAGGATTT
>QMPG01000535.1 GCA_003648455.1 Bacteroidota bacterium | reverse complement strand
TTAAATACTCTACCTTGTTAAACTCTATGGTTCTTGCACCAACATCGAGATTCGATTTCTTTACGGCATTAATAATTTGAGCAATTGTTACGCCTTGAGCTTTCATTGCATTTGGGTCTATATCAACTTGATATTCTTTTATGTAACCGCCAATTGATGCAACTTCTGAAACACCTTTTGCCGATGTTAAAGCGTATTTTACATAGAAATCTTGAATAGAGCGTAGTTCTTGCGGATCCCAACTTCCAGCAGGGTTCCCGTTTTTATCCCTGCCTTCAAGTGTATACCAGTAAACCTGTCCTAATGCTGTTGCATCTGGACCTAATGTAGGTGTAACTCCTTCGGGCAAAGTTCCCGCAGAAAGCGAATTGAGTTTTTCTAAAATTCGACTTCTACTCCAATAAAATTCAATGTCTTCATCAAAAATTATATAAATACTCGAAACGCCAAAAATAGAATTACTTCTGATTGTTTTTACACCAGGGATTCCCAACAAAGCTGTTGTTAAAGGATAAGAAACTTGGTCTTCTATATCCTGTGGTGAACGACCTGTCCATTCGGTGTAGACTATTTGCTGATTTTCGCCAATGTCTGGAATAGCATCTACAGGAACAGGGTCGCTCGGTAGAAAACCGGTATCCCATCCAAAGGGCGAGTTTACTATCCCCCAAGCCAAAAAGACTGTAAGTAAAAGAATAGTAACTAACTTATTCTCTAAAAAGAATTTTATAATGTTGTTTAACATATTTCTAAATATTTTGACGTAAATAAATATGTTGTGTAAAAAATGGCACAACAAAATCTTATTAATACACTTTTTAAAAAGTGGTATTATCATCTATGTAAATAAGATGTAATTTACACGTGCATTAGAAAAGTAATGGTATCAGATAAGAAATACGCCAAATTCGGATTGAACATCCGTTTCGCACAGAGGTGGCGATGGATATATATTTGTAGTATGATAATTTGCAATAAAGAAATTTATTTCCTCAATTTGAAACAAGGAAACAAAATTCAAATCAATTGTTTTTTCAGTTGAAATTGAAAACCTCTCATTTACAAAATCATCGGAGATTTTAAATATTTCTATTTTATCTTCGCAAGAGCTATGATATTTTTGTTGATTGCTACTTGTTGCAGCAGTGTTGGCCATTTCGCAATGTTCCATATCGGCACAGCAACTTTCAGCTTCTTGAAAAATGGCAGTGCTGTATAGTTCTCCGTGTGAATAATGTTTATGGATATTAACACCTATAAAACTTATAAGGAAAACTATTGAAATTAATATGTTAATGACTTTCTGCATTCACTATTTATAATGGATCAAAATTACGACAAGAAACCATAAATCTCTTATACAATTTTGGATAATACTTGTATAATTTTTGGATTTAACATTTCTTATGACAATTTTAATATTCTAAAAGCACCTCTAATAACTATTACAAAAACAATACAAGCAATAATTAAGTCTGGTATTAATGAGCCTGTAAACATTACAATAAAACCGGCAACGATAACACTTAAGTTTATTATAATATCATTTGATGTAAAAATTAAACTTGCTTTCATATGAATTTCTTCTTTATTTTTGGACTGCAGCATCAAATATAAACTAATACCGTTTGCAATTAGTGCAAATATTGAAACAATAATCATTATAGAAAAATCGGGTATTTGTTCTATTTCCAAAAATCTCCTTATTACTTCTGAGAACCCTAAAACAGCAAGTATTATTTGAAAATATCCTGCGAGTTTGGTTACTCGTTTTTTTCGGACTAAAGTACCGCCAACAGCAAAAAGACTAATTGCATAAACAAAACTATCCGATAACATATCTAAACTATCGGCAACCAAACCCATTGATTTTGAGATTAAACCTGTTGTCATCTCAATAATAAAAAATGCCAGATTTATTAATAGAACTAACCAAAGTATTTTGGATTGTTTTTTATCTAGATTAATATCAATATCTTCATTTGTTTCCTCTGTCGCCAATACTTTACACGACAAGTTTAAACTGAAAATAGCATCGTTTATTTTCGGGTTTTCTTTTTTTAGTATTAAAGTCAATGTTCTTTTTTCTAAATCAAAACACATTGCTTTAATCTCTTTAAATTGAGAAATCTTAATCCTAATTAAGGACTCCTCAGAGCCACAAGTCATTTTGTCAATATGGTATATTTTTTTAATCAACTACCTTTTTTTTAAAACTGCATTTAAAGGAATAAATACACCTACTTTTAAACCCAAATTAAATTCATCGACAGGTGTGTAAAGAAACATAAAGAAGTTTCCAATTTTACTCAACTTAATATTAGGACCTGTCTGTACAAAAAACTTGTGATTATCTAAATTATATTCTTCTGCAATAACCCAAGATACCGGCACTTTTTTATCAAAACCGATAAACCAATATTCATTAAAATTATAGATAGCATTTACCCCTGCGGTATAGCCTACTGAGGTGTAAAACTTTTTATTGAACAAGGCTCCAAGTTCACCGTGCAGTAAAACTCTTTCTTTGTATCCTCCTTTTAAATCATAGATTAAAAGAGGATTAACTCTAATCCCTGTGATTAATCTGAATTTTTCAGGCGTTTTATTATTTTCTTGTGCTCTTATTTTTACCGAAAATGAAAGAAAAATAATAATAACAAATATCGTAAATATATTTTTCATTGTATATAATTTTAAACTCAATACAAAAATACTGTTTAAAGAGTGCAATTTTGTTGCAAAGTTACTTTTGACAATTACTACATATACCTTTTACAACAAAATTGGCTTTGTTAAGAGTATAGCCTGCAGGCAAATCAATTTCCGGAATAGGTATTTCAGGCAAACAATATGTTTGTTTACATTCTGTACAATGAAAATGAACGTGTAAATCGCTTGGATTACAATCACAAGTATCGTGGCAAACTGCATATTTTATCGAACCTGTTCCATCATCAACACAGTGAATTATCTTTTTTTCTTCAAAGGTTTTTAATGTACGGTAAAGAGTAGATTTATCAGATTGAGCAAATCTTTCTTCTAACTCTTTTAAACTTATTGCAACTTGTTTCTTGCTTAATTCT
>QMPG01000534.1 GCA_003648455.1 Bacteroidota bacterium | reverse complement strand
CCTGCTACATGCGAACTTTTTAAACGGTTTAGATTATCGTAGGTAAATGATTCTGTAAGGTTTTTTATTTTATCTTCTCCGGTCAATTGATTTCGGTTATTATTGTTTTTTCAAATGTAATAATTTTTTCTTTTTGTTGATGAATTTTTTGGCAAAAAAAACATGAAAGACAATATAGGGCACAAGCGAGATGCTTGCGGCGGTAGCGGGTAGAAAAAAGCGTAGATAAAATCTACGCTTAGCGGGGGGATTCTTGCGGCAGCGGGGGGTCATGCTGAACTCGTTTCAGCATCTATTTCTTTACATTAACTTTTTTCTTGATAAAAAAGTTACAAAAAATCAAGACTGAAAATTAATTTCTGATTTTCTACATTTCACTACGCTAAATCATAAAAACTCACTCCTATCGTCGTTCAAACAGTTTATGATTTTTAACGCTTCGTTACATTCGAAAATTAACGAAATGAATTTAAGGTCGGGGCTTCGCTAAATAATAACAACTATTTATGTTTTCGACGAAGTTGCAAACTTCATTTAGCGAGGAGGCTTGTGCCGGTTGCTGGTAGCGGGTAGAAAAAAGCGTAGATAAAATCTACGCTTAGCTGGGGTTACAAACTTCGCTTAGCACTCGTAATATTTTTGTTTTATTTTATTCTAAGCTTAGCTGGGGGGGGTAATTAATAATCAATTCCTGTTGTGTCAATTTCTACACAAACATCATCTATAAAATAATACGACAATCTTTGTTGAACAGTTTTTATTGGTTTATAATTTAAATTTTTATGTATAAATAAATACTTTTTATATTTTTTGTAAAATTGTTGTTCTTTATTGGGATTCCAGCCTATTATGAAATTGCCATTTACATATTCGTTTATTATTTTATTGAATTTTTCGTTTTGATAAAATATACCAAATGAAATATATTGTTCTCCTCCTTTTGCTGTGTAATATCCTGTTATTTTATGCCACTTACCATCATTTATTATTGATTCTGTAAATGTTACATTGGCTTTTATTTCAGAGGTGATTATATCTTTATACATAGGCATAATATAAAACTTTTTAAATTGTTTTATATCCTTTGAAATAAACACCTCTATTTTATTAAGATAAAAATAACAAGGTTCGCCTGCATACCGATACACAAAACTTATTTGATATTCTTTTTTAGCTTCCAATGATTTTGTAAATTCTCCGGAAAATGGCTCAACATATCCATCCATTTTTAAAGGTATAAATCCCATATATGCACTATCATCCAATGAAACAGGTGGACAATAACCAAGCATATTGTAAGGTATTTCATATCTGTCATTTTTAGCATTAACATGGTAATAGTCAGGTGTTGTTCCCCTCACTCTGTACCAATGTTTACAAATGAAAACAGAATCTTCATAGCGTTCTCCATATTCGTATTTTAAGTCGGGTAAATGATAATATTCTTCAAATTGTGGATTTAATACTAAATTTTGACCAAAAGAAAAGGAATACAAAAAATATAAAATAGAAGTAATTGAAAAATATTTCATAAATTATTTTTTATGGACATCTTACATAACCTGTTATTATTGACCTAAATGGTGATGCTGAATTGACATACCAACTTGGTGTTCCTAAAATTTCAACACTTACATTTTGAATATTTGCAGGGATTATCATATTCATACTACCCGCTAAGCGTAGATTTTATCTACGCTTTTTAATTACAATAATAGTTAAAAATTATCACATTAGAAAAGCGAAGTTGCAAACTTCGCTTAACACTTGTATTATTTGTGTTTTATTCTACGCTTAGCGGGGTTTTTGAAAATTTCTTTTCTTTAATTAGCTTATTATTTTTATATATTTCTTGTTTAATTAAATTCCCTTCTTCATCCCACCATAACCATGTGCCTTCTTTCCAATTTGGTATATTTTCATTAAAATAATATTCTCTTTTCTTTACCCCATTTTTATGCCATATTTCCCATTTACCTATTTTATTCCAAATAGCATTATAAATATAGCCTATAGCCACAATATTACCATTTTTAAAATATTCAGTATATTTTTGTTTTCCCAAATTGGATATCATAACTATATTTAACTCGCCAGTTTTATAAAACACTTTTTCTATAAAACCTCGTTCAGTAGTGTCAATACAAATATTTTCATGTTTTCTATTACCATTAGGATACCATTGTATTGCTCTTCCTATATTTAATTTTTCATCTATATCGGAATAGCTTTCTAATGAACCATCTCTATACCATGAAATTAAAGGAAAAAAAGACATCCCTTTACAATAATATGTCTGATATTTTTTTATACCATTTTTGTACCATCTTGTATCAAAGCCATCACGCAAATTATTTTTAAAAAAAGTTTCTCCATATTTCTGCCCGTTATCGTAATAACCAACCGTTCTTACTTTTTCCCCATTTTCAAACTCTAATAATATCATTATTTTTTCTTCACCATCATTGCTGTATACTGTATCTATTCCATTATAATTAGAATTCGTATATTCTGATCTGTGATAAAAGTAATTATTAATAGGCTTAAATTTAATAAAATTAATTTTTCCATCGTTATATTGAGCAGATGCAAACTTACAAGCTAACAGAATTATTATATATAAATATTTTTTCATTTTGCTACAAAAATAAATTACTTAATGTCCTATTCCCCAAAAGATACCTGTTGGTGCATGTAATTTAGGAAATGATCCATAGGCAGGATGAAGTCCGTAATTACGATATCCTCTGTAATAATATTCAAAATATATCCTGTCAGATTCATGAGAAGCATTATGATAAATAATGTTATAACCATTAGCTTCCGGTCTTGCTTTATAATTAAAAATCCACATTGACGAACCATCTTGATAATAAGCGATAGATTGAGGAAAAGAATTATACATATGGTCTATCGTAAACATTACATAGTTTCCTTTTTTTGGACTCCATTTATAACCAGTTTCTAAATCATAAGCTTCAAATCCAAATCTTAATGGACAGTCGTTTAAGCAACAATTATAATTACCACCCCCACCACCTTGCCCTTCTTTTGTGTTTTTATCACCTTTAAGCTTATCAAATAAATCT
>QMPG01000533.1 GCA_003648455.1 Bacteroidota bacterium | reverse complement strand
TTCAATTTTTTCAATTTTTATAACTGATTTATATATATCATTCAGAATTATTCCTTGGTCTAAATCCTCGGTTTCTTCTTTGACAATTATTGTTGGAGCTTTCCCATTAATAAAATAGAGCATGCAATGTTGAATTAGTCCTTCACTAATCCATTCTTTTTCGACTCTGTTTTTTTCAATATAGGAGAGGTAAGGTTTTTTGTAGTTGTTCAGTTTTACGTGTGTATAAATTTCCTTTGGCAATTTCTTTGATGCATCATCATTTATCTTTTGAAGTCCATTAGCATTGTCGAACCTCAATAATCTTTGATTTATCCTATTTCCATTTTTATAATAACTTTCAATATCCATGCTCCCAAAACATGCCAAGACTGAATATCTTCCGATACCTTTACCGCCATGCTTTTTTAAGGCAAAATCAGTATATGGTGTTCTAAAAGCGTCAAACCGATTATTTGTAAAACCGATTCCGTTATCTTTTACTTTAAAGCCAAAGATTGGATTATACTTTGGTTCACCATCTTCGTCTAAGTCCAGAGTTGGTTCGTCTTTTCGGATTATTTCAACCACCACCTTACCGGTATTAATATTGCCTTTATCTTCAATACTTTGAATAGAGTTGACAACGACTTCATATAAAGGAAGAAGAAATTCTTCTGGACTTATATCAATGCTGTTAATAAGACCTTTAAAGTGAACTCTTTGTTCAACTATTTCTGTAGTTCTCATGCTGTTCCTCCTTTTCTATTTCCCTGATTTTCGTCTGTTATCTTCTTTACAAAGCATTTGACAGTTTTCAGCAGTCGTTTTTCCTCCTTCATGCCATGGTGTTATATGGTCTCCTTCCATTTCTCCTATTTCAAAATGTTCTTTACATACAGGGCAAATTCCTTTTTGTCTTTCATAGGCTTCTCTTTTCTGATTTGGACTAAACGCACGAATATTTAAAAATTTTTCTTTACGTGTTAAAACATAGATGTAAATTCCTTTTTTGTTTCCAACATCTTCATCTTCCATTAATTTAGCAATTTCTATTTCAAGTTTTTTCGAGTCATATTTTTGATCTTTGAACTCATTGAAAAGAAATCCCCAATCTATTCCTTTCATTTCTCTGCGATATTTTGGAAAAACTGCCTTTATCCAATTTATTACACTTTGAAAATAAAGCCATATTTCATTTGCGTTGGGTTCATGTTGATTTTTTGCCATATAATCTTCAATAGCATCATTACTTATCCACTTAATTGTTTTTTCTAAATAATCTTGACGTATTGCAGAGCCGTTTAAATAATCACCACCTAAACCGTAAGCAGCACAACCTGTTTTACTGAAATATCTTTTTGCATCAGATACCCAAGAGCCAGAATAGACAGCATTCCTTAATTCTTGGTCTGTCAGTTTTTCACCTGCTATATTTATTGTTTTAAACCATTCTAATTTTTCACTATCCGTTCCACTACACAAGTACACCATTAACTTGTAATTCAGAATTTGTTCTTTTTCGTCATTTTGTAGATTATGAAAGTATCTGCTATTAAAGGCAAAATCACCTTCTACGTATTGAGCTACAGAAATTGTTCTTTGTTGACCGTCAATTACTTCAAAGTTTCCATCTTCACGAACTGCCCAATACATAACATTCAAAGGGAAGTCCTTTGTAATTGTGTTAATTACAGCATCTCGCTGTTTGTCTTTGTAGATAAATTCACGTTGATAGGGTGGGCGAATATCTAATTTACCACCATACCCAACAACTCCGTTTTCTTCGTTATCTTGATAATCATCTGTAAGGTCACGGACTGTAATTTCTTTAAGTTCTATCTTCATTTTTTAATTTTTTTGATAACAATTCTATCATAAAGTCTGCGATATGTACCATCTTCATTATCTAAATAAAAACGAGGCCCTCCTGATTGATAACTTCCTTTTTTTGCAAATTCTTTCATCGGTGCTCCAAGTGTCATACTAGAGCCGATAATGTCAAACTGTTCTGGATTGTATTTATCTAAAAATGTTATTGGAACTCCCATTTTACCTTCATAATCAATTGGTATGTCTTTGACTTTACTTACTTCAATTGCATCATAATTAACATAATTAGGATATTCAGTTTCATTGCCTTGATATGTTTTATATAATATGATGTCTTCGTGGCGTTTTGAAATATCAAGATTTGTAAACCAATAAGTAGGTGTACCAACACTAATATTCACTGCCCAATATTCTTTTCCTTCTACAATGACTTTATTTGCATCGCTACAATATTTTGCAAAATTTTCTTTATTGTCTATTAAAAATTTTTGAGGTTTTGTAACCCCCAGCCATATCTTATTATCTTGTATATTCTTGAATATTTCTTTGTATGTTATTGAATTTCCGTTCCCAATTATTAAAAACTTCTTGTCGTATTCAAGAAGTTGCGCTACATATTCCCGAAATAGTGAAAAAGGTGGATTTGTAACTACAATGTCAGCTTGTTTTAAAAGTTCAATACTTTCATTGCTTCTAAAATCTCCATCACTTTTTAATTCTTTAATTCCTATTTCTTCTGGGTCAGGTACATTATTTCCGTTTAAATCGCCTTTATATTCAAGATAAATTGCTTTTTCAGTATCATGGCGACTGAATAAATCTCTGTCTTGATTTTTGTAACAAGTAGTTATCAGCTTTTTAAGTCCTAGTTTCTCAAAATTATAGGAAAAATAATAAAAGAAATTGCTAATTCTTGGGTCATCACAATTACAATAAACTACTTTGTCTTTAAAGTGTTTTTTGTAATGTTTGAGCTCTTTTTCAATGTCTGTAAGCATAGTGTAAAACTCATCATTTTTACTTTTTTTTGCAGTTTCAAAATTTGTATTAGTCGAATTTTTTTCCATTCTAAAATAATCTATTATTAAGTCCTAAATTTACAATTTCAAATTCATTTGCCCTTTCGTTTCTGTCTGTCTTTACACTTGCCACTAACGGTTATGTAAATAATATATGTTGTTTATATGATTGTATGAATGGTTCCCGTAAGGTTTGGCTATGCGGCGTGCCGCATTAATGTGACTAATTTTTCAACTTTTAAAGATAATAAATTATGGAACATAA
>QMPG01000532.1 GCA_003648455.1 Bacteroidota bacterium | reverse complement strand
ATCACCATAAACTTTTTTGGCTTGATTATTTAAATACAGAATACGATAATTATCTAAGTTTGTTATATAAATAAGGGCATCTATCTGATTAAGAACTATTTCTTGATCAAAAGGTAATTTGTATTTCTTATTTTTTGCCTCTCCATTCATATTTGTTAAACTATTTTAATGATATAACATTTTGTGGACACCCTAAATTTATGAACCTGAGCTTTTTATTATTTGAAAGTTGCAGGTTAAACTAGGAACCTGCAACTCGCAACTATTCAATGTTATTATACACAATATTTTATATCACAGCCATGATTAATTAGCAATGACTAATTTGCAAGTGGTTTATTTATCATGCCAATCACTCTTTTAATAGCTTGTAAATAATTAATGTTTTCAACACCTTCTAATCCTGTGTCTTTAAGAGTTTTTGTAATATCTTCAGCAATTATTTTCTCTTGCTCAATTACTAAAATTTTCATATTTCCTCAATTTGTTTTTATTGCCACTAATGGTTGGCAGCTGTCACGCCTACGGCGTGAAGCTGTGTGTTATGCCGATTCAATTATTTTTCAAAATAAGCTACCAGTCCGTGCATAGCTCCGATCACAAAACGTTTTACGATTAAAAAATCCTCCGCCTGAAAAATCATTTAATCGGGAAAAGGAGTAAACCCCAAAACCAGTTTGAAAATTGCAAAACCGAACATATTTGTCTATCTTTATTTTTGTTAGAACTTCAGAATCCGATTCTGAAGACATTTTATCGTTAATTTCATAAGTTCCTTTTTTTGAATTGCACAACTTAACTCTTTAACAATCAAAGAGATAACGAAAGCAAAGATTTCATCTCTGAAATTATTTTAACAAAATTTGCTCCGCAATTTTCCTTTTTATCTGAAATTCAGGTTACTTTCTACTTTTAGAGTTACGAATACTAATTTGAAAAAATCGGTTACCGTTATTATTATAGAAAATTTTTATTCATTTATCGTAGAGCGTTTGTCATTAAATTTTGGAGAATTCCAGTTCGCAGATTTTTTTTAGCTAAGATTCGAAGAATCATTTATGATTCCAGGATTTTATAAAATATCAGAATCAATTTCCAGCTCAGATAATTTTTTAGAATCATTAAGAATTCGAGATTATTAAACCTTGAATCCATTTTGTTATGTTGCTGAAAACAATCCAAAATTCGTCGCTTTTATAGTTAGAAAATTTTGAGATCCAATTCTCGAAAACATTTGATTTCAAGATTTTCGTTAATTTTTTATGAACTTAAAACCTAAATTATACTCGTACACTTTTTGATATTTATATTTAGAAATCTCACTCGAGTAAAAATGATCACACCTGAGTTTATAATAATATTACCTCTAAAAACGGCGTAATGTCTTGCGTGCGCCACGATTCTCCTTGCTTCTCTTCTTGCTGATTGTGGGCACGCTTGTTAGCAGAATTCATTTATCTAAAATCCAATAAATCTTCCCATTGATTTTCCCTTTTAACCACCAAAAATAAGGATTATTAAGTTTATCTCCATACTTGGAAAATATATATGGAGCTTCTTGGAATATCGAAATTTCCTCCTTTCTTTGGATATCAATTTCTTTAGAATTTTTCTGCAAAAGATATTGCTTTACTGTTACTTTTGGACCAACAGTTATTGTGTATTGACGAAAATTTTTCAATTGAGGTAATATTTTTGTATCAATTCTCCAAAATCCGTCAAGATAACTTATTTGTAAAAATTTTTGGTTAAAAATCTTATAATTTTCAAATTTGGTATCAACATTTTCATAAGCCTTTATTGTCTCTTCAAGTGAATATGATGAAAGCTCTTTGATAATTGCTTTGCGATAAAGTAAATAATTTTGAAACTCGGGGTGATAATTTGATGTATTATATAATTTATCAATATAAGATAAAATTAATTCAGGATCATTTTCATTAAACATTATATAATCTATAAACATGGTTGCCGGTTGAATGTTAAAATAGTAACTTACTTCACCATAATTATCATTCCATAATATTGGTTTATTAAAAATTTTTAGACTTTTGATAGCTGTTTCAAATGCCTTTTTTATATCATTTTTTGATAAATAATAATATTCCATTATACTATAAGCTTCCAAACTGACTGCCGGATTTTTATTAGCCGCTATCACTTTTTTTGAGATTGAATAAAATTCTTTTGGAGTTAATAATTTTTTTTTAGCATTTTCAAATAATGTCAGCATTGAAATAATGTCTGAATTTGTATAGGTTTTAAAATCGCATATTTGTATATCAGTTGCTTCATTAATGACTTTGAGAATATAGTCAGAGTATTCTTTTTTTATTAGCATATCATCTCTTTCTTTTGATAAATAATTATATGATAGCCAGTTTATGTACAAAGTTTTACAACATGCAGGAATGTTTTCATTATAAACAATCTCCTTACAAAGCGAAAAAAGTTTTGAGGGACGCTCATTTTTTATCACACGATTTATCTGAAATTCACATATTTTTTTTACTAAATTTGCAGGGATAGAGTGCTTTGTGTATATATAATGATATTTTCCCCATTTATGACTGCATAAAATAGTGTAAGATTTTTTATTTTTTTGTTCTGTAACCACTTTGTATAAATAATTAATAAGATATTTTGAGCTTTTCTCGTTATCAGTTCCCAAACCAAAATCAAAATTTCTATTAAAACAATAACTTAATAGAATCTCATCCTTTGTTAATTTGTATATTATTGATTCTGCGTCGAGATCATAACTGATTTCAATGGTATTATCGTCTAATTCACTAATGGGAATAATAGCAAAATCCTTAGTCTCAAAATTTCGTACTACCAATTTTCCTTGTTCTTTTTCTCTTATTATTTTATGTAATTCGTTAGGAAGAATTAATGAGTCTTGTTTAATAATCTCTTTACCGTCTATTTTTACAATTTTTGATTTTTTACAACTTAATGTATCCATAGTAAATAGAAAATGGATACTACTATTATATCCATCAGCATATAGAACACCAGATAATAATAATATGAAAAATAAAATTTGTAATTTCTTCATAAATCTCCAACTATTTGTTCTTTAATAAATTTCTGCTAATGT
>QMPG01000531.1 GCA_003648455.1 Bacteroidota bacterium | reverse complement strand
TGTGACGAATTAATTGAGTCCATAAATTTGTATAAATGAACTAAAGGCAAAACTAAAGAGCTTTATACTAACAATAATAGCCATATACGCCCACATATTAGTTGTTTTAAGGAATAATAAATTACAGATTACAAATTCTGCGCTAAAATAAATAGTACATTAGCTGCTCACAAAAACCGTTAAATGGGATTTTATGGTGTTAGTTCTGATTTTTTATTGGGGTTAATGCCTGCCTGCCGGCAGGTCAATGTCAATAAGTTAAGGAAAAGTATTCCGCTAATTACTTGGTAATTAGCGGAATAAGTTGTATATTTATGCTTTAATCATCCATAAAAAAGCTATACAACATGACAAAAGTACTTAAAAAAGGAATAGAAAAAAAACAAATCTAAGGTTTGCAGCAAAAAGGCTCAATATACTGATAAGCAACAATTTAATATCACGCTTAAGGGCAGTCAGCTTATTGATATACTGAAAGATAAACTTACGAGTGAATCGTTTATTATAAAGTATAAAACTAATAAAAAAGATTTTACACGAAAGTCCATTCTCAGTTTTAAAATTCTGACACTATTTATATTCTATAATATTCATCGATCAATTCAGAGAGAATTAGATGAATTTTTCAAAGAGATAAAAGGCAATAAGTTTTCAGAAAAACATGTTACACAATCTGCTTTCTCACAAGCAAGGTATAAACTTAAGTCAGAAGCATTTGTTGAGTTAAATTAAATATCTGTTGATTATTTTTATTCTAATTATGATTATAAAACATGGCATGGACATAGATTAATAGCAATAGATGGTAGCACAGCATCAGTTCCTAATAATAGTCAAACTAGAGAATTTTACAAGACATATACTACTAATATAATGAAGGGTAAAAAAATAGTATTAGTACGGCTATCCAAAGCTCAAGATGTATTAAATAAAATAACAATAGATACTCATTTATCACCTTTATCTATCGGTGAACATAGTTTAGCCAAACGTCATCTAGAAAAATGTTGGAATAATGATATTCTACTTCTTGATAGAGGTTATCCTGGCTTTAAATTATTTTTAGATATAAAGAATATAGGAGCTGATTTTTGTGCTCAGTTAGCTGTTTCTAACTGGAAAGTGGCTAAAGAATTAGTTAAATCCCAAGAGAAAGAAATCATTATAGAAATTAAGCCAAGCAAAAATCTTATACGGAAACATAAAGCTGAAGGGCTTGATTACGCGCCTATTAAATGTAGGTTTATTAAAATAGAACTGGATAGTGGCGAGCAAGAAGTTCTTATTACTTCTTTAACTGATAAAGAAAAATATCCTTATAAGTATTTCAAGAAATTATACCATTTAAGATGGTACGTAGAAGAATCATTTAAAAAAATCAAGCATGTTCTTTTACTAGAAAATTTCTCGGGTAAATTTCCACTTGCTATACAACAAGATTTTCATGCAAAGACTATTTATGAGAACTTTACCTCAATACTAAGTTTTGATATAGACAAAAAAATAAGTGCAAATAAAAATAAGAACAATAAATACAAATATCAAATAAACTACATAAATGCATTTACTCGATTTAAAGAATTTTTCATATCACTTTTTTATGATACAACTATTAATGAGTTAATTATATTACTACGTATACGGTTTCTTAATGAAATATCGCCAATAAGGCCAAACAGAAAATACTTAAGAAAGAAAGGTAAACCACCTAAATACTACAGGAATTATTTATGGATGTAGAGTAAAACTAGAGAATGTAGTATGAAAAGAAATTAATGCCTTATGTGGTAAATAGGATTATTATGCCTTGATTTTCTGAGTTCTATAAAAAAATAAATAACAAAATTTTATTACAATACTAAATCCTTTTGTAAAAGAATTTAGTATTGTATTTTGTTAATTAAGTTGGAATTTTTAAATAAATAGAATCTAAATAATTGCTTATTACACTAACTTATTGACATTGCCCGAAAGGGAGGTTTAGTTCAACAATGTATATAAAAAATAAGCGAGATTGTAGTATTATCAAGGTTTGCAGCCCGTTTTACCTTTCTTGTACGCAGAAAGATTTGTGCTTCGGAATCGCTTACTTTTCATATACTCAACGTTGTGCAGCACTCAAGGACAGAGTAATATGGCAAGAATTAGCAAAACTTGCAAATATTTAAAGTTTTGCTAATTTTTTATTGTATATTTGCAATATGATAGAAAAAATTAGAAGAAAATATTATCTTGATAAATTGTTGTCGTATAAAGACAAGGATATAATAAAAGTTGTAACAGGTTTGCGTCGTTCCGGTAAATCTACTCTTTTACAAATGTTTAGAGATAATCTATCAAAAGAAGAAGTTTCAAATAAACAAATACAATTTTATAATTTTGAATTACCTGAAAATTTTCTTAACAAATCTTGGGACAAACTCTACTTTGAAATAAAAGAAAAACTACAACCCAATAAAATGAATTACATCTTTCTTGATGAAATTCAGAATATAGCAGATTTTGAAAAATTGGTTGATGGACTTTATGCTACCGAAAATACAGATATCTATATTACAGGTTCTAATGCAAACTTATTATCAAGTGAGTTAGCAACTTTATTAAGTGGGAGATATATTGAGATTTCAATATTACCTTTTTCATTTTCAGAATATTTACAAGGCAGAAATATAGATATAAGCAATAAATACTTAAACTATGAAGCCTTGTTTTTTGAATATGTAAACGAAACTTCTTTACCCAAAGGAATTGATTTACGAGAAAACGGATATGATAAAATATACGAATATTTAGACGCTCTATATGCAACTATTATCGAAAAAGACATAACTCAACGACACAAAATTTATGATAAAAGAGCGTTTGGTAATCTTGTTAAATTTTTGGCAAACAATATTGGAAATAAAGTTTCGCCAAGTAGTATTTCAAAAGCATTAAAAGCAGATAATCAAAATATTCATCATAACACAATTGAAAAATTCATTGAGTATCTTGTTGAAAGTTTTGTGTTTTATAGAGTTAATCGCTTTGATATAAAAGGAAAAAAACAACTTGCTACTTTGGAAAAGTATTACATTGTAGATGTAGGACTACTAAATGTATTAG
>QMPG01000530.1 GCA_003648455.1 Bacteroidota bacterium | reverse complement strand
TTGATAAAATTGGAGACGAGGGAGCAGATCCGGGTACAGGATGGGATGTTGCAGGAACTGAAAATGCTACTAAAAATCATTGTTTTATTAGAAAAAGTAGTATTACATCCCCTCAGACTAATTGGAGTACATCAGCCGGCACTAATACTACTGATTCGGAATGGGAAATTTATTCCTATACAACAGGAGCAGCTCAGTCCGGACACACAATGACTTGCGGACCTGTTGACCCGCCAACAACACAAGCAAGCAGCATTACATTTTCAGATGTTACAACAAATTCATTTACAATAAATTGGACAAATGGAGATGGAGACGGAAGAATAGTAAAAATTAACACAAGTCAAACAATAGCCGACCCTGTTGATGGCAGCGACCCAACAGCAAATGCTTCGTACAGCGGAGGACAACAAGTTGTTTATAATGGAAGTAGCAACTCGGTTTCTGTTACAAACTTATCATCAAATACTCAATATTTTGTTAAGGTTTTTGAAAAAAACGGTTCGAGCAGCAGCATTGCTTTTTTAACTACTAATGCTCCTGAAAATAATCAGATAACT
Source organism: Bacteroidota bacterium (assembly GCA_003648455.1). The sequence continues at coordinate 2,552 of QMPG01000530.1, read as the reverse complement.
ACAAATGTTACATCCGGAGCAACAACTATTGCAATTCAAGATTTTGAAAGCACTCCTGCTACACCAACATTAAATTATACGACAACGACCGGTACTTATTCTTCAATTCAAGGAAATTCCGGATCCGGCGACAGACCCGCGAGTACTGCATGTTATTTAAGCTCAAACACATCTTGGAGAACACAAAACTCAACGGTTACAAATAGTTTTGATAATATTGATATTTCGAGTTACCAAAGTGTTTATATTGAAGTTGCACTTGGGGCTTTTTCAATTGGTTCTAATGGAAATGGAATGGAAAATACTGATTATGTGAATTTTGAAGTCAGTACAGACAATGGAACATCATGGTCAAGCGAAGTGAAAATAATTGGGAAAGATAATGCTTGTTGGGCATTTAGTGCAACAGGTGAAGCAACTATTACTTTCGATGGAGATAATACTCCAACTCAATATCAACCGACAGGAGGAGGATTGCGAACAACAGACGGGTATAGTAAAATTAAAATAAATATTCCGGATGAGAATAATCAAGTAAAATTAAGAATAACAGCAATCGATAATGCTACAAATGAAAGTTGGTTAATTGATGATGTTAAAATTATTGGTACTGCAACCACCACAACTTCTACCAACACCGACCATTTCCGTTCATGCACAAATGGCAGTTACAATACTCAAGCAATATGGCAATCATCATCAGATAGTACAAACTGGTTTAATGCTACGTTAATTCCTGATGAAAATGCAAGTTCCCTTGTTATAAGTGATTATAATAATATTTTTTTAAGTAGTGATGTTACTGTAAACAATTTAAGTCTCGTTGGGGATGGTTTATTATCAATGGGTGCAGACAGTCATACAATTACCTTACAGGGTAACTTGGATGTTGCTTCCGGAGCAACTTTTGATTTATCAAGAACCGGCACTTTGCTAAAATGTTCAGGTGCAAACGCTCAAAATATTTCAGGAGCAGGAACAATATCAATATATAATTTTGAAATTGACAAATCATCAGAAAATGTTACGTTGGATAGAGACCTTACTATAAATAACGGATTAACATTAACAACAGGAAATATTATTACAGGTTTAAATATTTTAACAGTTGACAATGATGCAACGACATCCATTTCAAGTTATGGAGTAAACAGTTATGTTAACAGCAATTTGAAAAGGAAGATATCAACTTCGGGCGGTTCTTACGATTTTCCTGTCGGCTCTGACTATTATGAGTTAGCAAACATTAATTTTAATAGTTTAACATCATCAGCAACACCATATATTACTGCATTTTTTAATAAAACAATTACAGGAAGTGCACCGAACATATTGTTTACAGGTACTCCTATTAATGAGTTGTTAAATAATGGATTTTGGACAATTTCTCCTACCGATGTAAGCACTGTGAATTATGATATTTCATTAACCTCAAGAGGACAAACAAACGGAGGAACATCTGCCGCTCAGCATATTCATGTTAAAAGAAATAATGCCATTTCTGCATGGAGTGCTTCTGATGGCACTCATAACAATGGTGACCAATCAGGAACAGGCACCAATCCTATTACAGTAATAAAACATGGCTTAACAAGTTTTTCAGACCATGCAACAGGGAAAGGTGATTACGTATTACCAATTGAACTTGTTGACTTTAATGCAAACGTTGTAGGTAATAATGTTGAACTTAACTGGACAACAACTTCTGAAATTAATAATGATTATTTTACAGTAGAGCGTTCAATTGATGCAATTAATTTTGAAATTGTTGATGATATAAGTGGAGCAGGAAATTCTAATAAATCAATTAATTATAAATTGGTTGATTATTCGCCCTATCAAGGCATTTCATATTATAGGCTAAAACAAACCGATTATGACGGTAAATATTCGCATAGTAAAATTGTAAGTGTTAACAATGTTAAAAACGCATCTTTCACCGTTAATAAATTATTTGTTGATAAAGATAAAATAGTACACTTGAGTTTTACAAATTCAGAGAAAGATTTTTTTACTGTTAAGGTTTTTGATATGATGGGAAGAGTTGTTATGTCATTGAGACGAAAATGTGTTTCAGCGGAAAATAAAATTACTTTTCATTTTGATCAGTTTAATAAAGGTATTTATAATATTTTTATTTATAATTCAAAAACACGTTTTGCTAAGAAGATAATAATTGAATAAGGATTGAATTTAGTTTGGAAGGGCATAAAATCGCAGTAAAATTTTATATTTGAAATAAAAACAGCGGGTTATACAATTGTATAACCCGCTGTTTTTTAAAAGTTTATTATTTAACCCGAAAAATTCATAATTTTTCTACGCTTAAGAATTACCAACAAATTTGGTGTTTTTAATAAGCCCAAATTTGGGTACTTCTAATGCGGGACTTACCGCTTTACTTCCCACTATCCATCGCTAATTCATGCAATTCACTTCGTTTTTACATGAATATACTCTATTAAAAAACAAATTTTAAGCCACTTTTTTTTTGGAACTTGTTATTAATTTTTCTCTTGGATCTTTACATATATAATTTTTATCATATGGTT